>JAHIZV010000019.1 GCA_018814445.1 Verrucomicrobiota bacterium
CGTAGCGTGTCCCGCACCAGGTGATTCCCCGGGGCAGTACGGCATCGGCGTAATCCCGGCAGATTTGAAACTGGACGTCGCAGGACGACAGCGTGACATCGTGCCGAACGCGAGACTGACGGGTATATATCGTGTATGCGCCCATGGACCCGTCGCCTGTCAGCGGTGCCTGGCTGCCGACAGCAGCGGCCAAAGGCGCTTCTTGAGGTCGGCGAGCACGGTGACCAGATCGAGGCCGAACGATTCAAGCCCGCTGCGGCGTAGGAATACCCGCCATTGGGTTTCTTTGATGCCGTCCTCGAGGAACTCCGGCGTGAACGCGACAGGCAACTCCTCCGGCAGCGGGACGTTGCGCCGTTCGAAGGTTCCTCGAATGGCGGCGCGCAGGAGATCGTTGTCGATACCCATGTGCGTGAGGATGACGTGCATGTCGTAGAAGTCTTTCATCCTGCTGTTGAGAGCGCCGAGAACCACCGTGGCGTTGAGCTTCTCTGCCACAACCGTCGCCGGATGGTAGGCGCGCAGGCGAGGCGCGGGAAAATCCAGGATCGCCGGGTAGTCGATCTGTTGTGGCTCCGGTGTCAGGGCATCGCCGAACCCCACGTCGATCTGAATGGCCAGACGGGCACGGCCAAGAAACCCGAGCAAACGAACGCGGACACCATGGTACTCCTGGTCGTCACGAATGTCGTCGGTATGGATGGAGTCGGGATCGAAACGCAGTCCGTCGTCCTGCACCTCGACTGCGCAGGCATCGGCGAAGATGGCGCGCAGCCGGTCGTGGGTGAGGTCGCCGAAGCCCAGGAGGTCAATGTCCCGGGTGGGGCGACCGGGGACATTGTGCCACAGGGCAAAGAGCATCGCACCTTTCAGCACGAAGGTCTCGGCGTGACCGGCCGCCTGGATTCTGTAAAGCAGACGCTCCAGGCCGTAGCGCATCAGCAAGTGATTGAACTGCTCGCCGGTGGTGTCGCGGATGTTCAGCAGCCGCTGGTGAACCGACCTGCTGGTGTCTTCCTTGCTCATCAGCACATCTCCAGGTAGGGACGCATGACGCGCGACATCCGGCAGCATTTGGCAAGTCGCCAGATTTCATCGCGGGTGGCCTTCTTCTGCGCCAGGGCGTCGCGCAGCGCCTCGCGAGCCACGTCCAGCCCGATGCGGTTGCGGAACTTGAAGCTGTCCACGACCGTCTTGGCGGGCGAGTAGACGCGGATGCGGATGCCATCGGCGTCACGTTCTTCGATTCCCTCGGAGAAGGCAGGTCCGGTGAGCTTCACCACCTGGAGGTTGAGCCCCTTGCAGGTCGGCATGCGCGTGCCGCGCTTGATCGCGATCCAGGTCTCCATGGGCATCTGGGTGGTGATTTCATGGAATTCAAGGGCGGAGAGCAGGCAGATGACGCCATGCGGCACGGCTGCCGCCGCCGCGAGAAGAGTCTCATGCTCCGGCTGATAGTCGGCCAGCGCATAGGCTCCCCGGCTGACGCGCCGCAGCACGCCCTTGTCCGCAAGGTGAGGGAGCAGCGCGCGACTGGCCCCGGTCTCTTCCACGTCGGCGGCGCGGATGACGCCGCGCTTCCGCGCCAGGTCAATGATCTTCTCGGTTTGCATGCCAGTGGCTCCGTATTGTCGTTTCGTGGCCATATAATAATAAGTGGTCTCGATTTGTCAATGACGGAATTGGCGGTTTGTCTCAAGCCTGGCGCTTCGGGAGTCCCGTTTAATGGGATGGGATGCGCGAAACCTCCAACAGATTGTGGATGCTGAACTACCGATGGCTCGAGAACAGCGGTGAGTGTTGTGGCTTCGGCGGTTACTTCAACGGCATTCGGATCTACGAGTTCTTTGCGTGTTCCATCATCTTCTGAGCATACCAGTTACGATAGAAAACCTCGGCGACCTCTGGGGGCATTCGGCTCGGATCGTCCTTGTACGTCCTGTACAGAGCGTAGTTCTCACGATATGCGTCGAGCCCGATCTTGTATCCCGTCGACGCGACCTTACGCGCATGTTTTTCCGGATGGTTGATCAGTTCCTTAACCAGCGCGAACACGACGTCCTTGCCCGCCTTCTTGAGCGTGTCCTTGGGGCTGCCGGTCATGAGGCTCAG
>JAHIZV010000020.1 GCA_018814445.1 Verrucomicrobiota bacterium
ACCGATCCTGGCCCGCAGGTCAGGCTACTTCTCATGCTGCATTGAGGCTCTCCGAAGGCGGTTCGGCTATCTGTCTGCCACTGTAACCAGCGCCAGATGTCCAGACAATCCAACCCCGGCTACCCAGCTCACCTCATAGACTTTGTAAGTCCATGAATTCTGACAGAAAATGCCCCGCGCAAGCCGCGCCATTTTAACGGCAGCGGTAAGCGGGCCAATGTATTTCCCTTGAGCACGAGGGAGTAAAACTTGGTACCGTAGCTACAAGGCAGCAATGGCGGGGATCGAGGTGGTGTTGGAAGGGGAAAGGAACACCAGCAAGAAATGCCCCAATCCGAGATGTGTTCACCAACACAAGCCAAGAGGCAGGCGTTACACCTGTCCGGTGTGTGGGCTTGCGGGGCATCGGGATGTGGTAGGTGCAATCAACCTCTTGTCCAAGCACCTGTTGAGAGAGGTAGGCCAGCTGCCGCCCCCCAACGAGGTGAAGTATCGTCAACCGTTCAGGATAGAACGGCCAAGGCGTAGCCCCCAGGACACGGGGAATGTGGCTGAGGGTACCGCGGGATAGCGAGCTCTCAGAACAAGCCGCGCCAATTGATTGGCAGCGGAGTGTCACATCATGGAATTGCAGCCGGGGCCGAGACCAGCGTCATCTCGCACCGTAGCGCGGCGTTCAGCCGCTCGATCGGGCGCGGCCGGGTGCGTCGAATTGTTGGGCTGACTCATGCGTTGCTATTCGTTTCCAAAGTCAAGTTCTCTCTTCTCTGCTTGCCTTTGCAGTATGTCTCTCACAGCCAAGGCCGACCTGTCTTCGGCCGCCAGTCTGCGGGCAATTTCAGCAATTACTGTCTCATAGTCTGCTTGAGACTCACTCGGAATTTTGCAGTGCACTTCGTGCGTGAATTCCGCCCAGGCGTCTTGAAGTTTCGTCCGAATCTGGATTTCGCAGATCATTCTATCCTCGACGACAGTGCGTTGCTTTCCGTAGGACTTGACACGATCATAAGAGATGTCTGCTAGAAGGTGTATCGATCTGTATCCGGTGCCCTTCGGATCTCTGATATAGTCTTCCAGAGACCGCGGCATGATGCGGAACTGCTTGGTAGCCTGGATGTAGTCGAGCATTCCGTAGCAATCATCAACAAACCAGCAAATCACTCTGGCGCCAATAAGGTCCGTGATAACGTCGGTCGGATAGCGAAATATGGGCCAGTCAGTCCTCTCCAGTTTCGCGAGAAAACGCGTCAATGACTTGACCCTATGGTGCACGTCAACCGCTTCACGAGGGAGCTCGTTTTCTACTGTATAAGCCGAAGCCAGTTGGTCAAGCCTGATTTTGAGAAGTTGGCTTATCGATTCCAGTTCGTCGCCGTAGCAATCGAAGAACCTAATGGCTCTTTCGGTTAGGAAGTCTCTCCGTTCCTTTCGGGTTTGGGGCTCGGCCATGTCTTATTCCTGCCAGTTTTTTCGTTTGCCCAGTGGGTTGATCAGCAGAGTTCTTGGTGTGATATTTCCACTGGACACCTTTCAAAAACAATATCCGGCGTAATCGTTGGTGCATCGTTCGGTCTGTCCGTTTGGTCAACCCCAAAGGGGTAGGTCGGGTGCATCCTACCTGATGTCCTCACGGCAAAAGCAGGCAGCGATCCGCCACCTGCTTCTGCATTTTGGGTGATTAACCTGTGTCAACTGCGGGCGGTTTGGAGCAGTTCCTTTAGTGCGACCACGATCATCGCACCAGAAACAAAGGCTACCACAAACGGCAGGATTAATTCAAACGCCTTCCCCACGACGGGTATGGTATTCAGCGCCGTCGCGGAAAGAGCTAACGCGATCGCAGCCAACAGAAAGCCTCGCGTATCTTCGGCGGTGACATTGAGAAGGCCGACAATCACACCCAGGATCGCCAGCACCCAGATCGCCCAGTCGGGTTGAAGGAAAATCCCGGCGAGCACGGCAATGACCAGGCCAGCGACAAAGGCCCATTTGCCAATTTTGACAGTATCCATTCTAGTCTCCTTGTTCTAAAAGCAATAATAGGCGAATATTCGAGCAAGCTGTCTTGAAGACGCTGAGGTGTTTCACAAAGTGTTCATTTTGATCTCCTTTTGCCAAAAGAAATGATAGGCGAATATCCGTGCAACCCGTCTTGAATCGGAAAATGCTTTCCTG
>JAHIZV010000021.1 GCA_018814445.1 Verrucomicrobiota bacterium
CGTAGTTAAGCCCGTCAGGGCTGTGCCTTTCTTTGCCTGGCGCATCCGAAAGTGGTCTTAAGTCAGCGGCATTCAGGCGCGCCCCATGCCTATTAAAATAGAGGAAAATATGTTTACAAAAGAAGGTTTGAGACGTTGACAATAGAGGGACAAAGGTGTTCAATATGTTTACAAGCTGAATAAATATATGTTTACAATAGGTTTACTATGGTGAAGAAGGCCAACAAAAGGACTGAAATCTCCGCTTTCGTTCGGGATAGGGGCGAAGTTACCGGATCTGAAATATGTCGGCACTTTGACATGTCCCGTCAGGCTTTGCACCGGCACATGAAGCAGCTTGTGGCCGAAGGTGAGGTCATTCAGAGGGGAGTAACGCGTGGAGCGACATACCATTCGCTGCAGGACCATGGCCATCTCGGTGAGCGGGGTTACAAGAGAACCTATAGTGTCGAGGGATTACAGGAGGACCGTGTCTGGGATCAGATAGAAACGGTACTTGGACTGACAACGTCACTGGCGGAGAACGTGCGCGCGATTCTGGAATACGCCTTCACCGAAATGCTGAACAACGTTATCGATCACAGTAAATCTGAACGGTGTGATGTAGAGTTCACGCTTCATCATGACAAAGCGGTTTTCACCGTGCGCGATTACGGCTTAGGTGTTTTCGAGACTATTAAGAATCAGTTAAAGCTCCAGGACGAGTCGGATGCACTCGCTGAAGTGATAAAGGGCAAGACGACCACTATGCCCGAACGGCACACAGGAAAAGGCATCTTCTTCACGTCCCGGGTCGCCGACTTCTTTCGGATCAGTTCTCACAGACTCGCCCTTGTGCGTGACCGTGATCGTGACGATGTCTTTGCCGAGCAACAGAGAGCGGCGAAAGGCACCCGCGTTGAGTTTCGAATCGGCCGGAGAACCACGCGCAGGCTTGAACACGTGTTCAACGAATTTGCTCCCGAGCGTCACGATTTCACGTTCGGCAGAACATCGGTGAGCGTAAAACTCTTCCAGGATCAGTTCATCTCGCGTTCAGAGGCCCGCCGGCTCCTTGCCGGACTGGATCGTTTCAAGGAAATCGAATTGGACTTCAAGGACGTAAAATCGATGGGCCAGGGATTCGCGGATGAAGTATTCCGCGTGTTCAAAGAGCATCATCCTGAGATTGAGATCCGCTCAGTGAATGCCAACGAGGGGGTAGCCGCGATGCTCTCTCATGTTGCGCCAGATTGAACGCGAATGAAGAGGTGTGGGGGTTTGGGAGTGTGGGAGTGTGGGAGTGTGGGAGCAGAAGGGACTGTCCCTGAGGGCGGCGAAGATTCGACAGAATCATTGGAGGACAGAATCATGAGATTAGAGGCGGGGCATGAGTGCGTCTCGAGAAACGCTGCCAGGAAGTCTATTCCGAAGCGATGTCGTGCAGAGACGTCTTCAGCGCGGGAAGCTTGATCGTCACGACATCAATGATGATTTCTGCATCAATGCCGAAATACTGGTGGATGAGGATATCCCGCAGACCGGCGAGTTTCTTCCATTCTATATCCGGATACTGACTGCGGATCTCATCAGGCACAGCTTTCGCCGCCTCGCCCAGCACTTCGAGGTTTCTAATGACCGCATCGTAAGTTCTTCTGTCGGATTCGAGAGGGATCTTCTGGAAGCCGTTCGTGTATTCCTCGATAGCGGAAACCGCCCTCCTCATGTCCTCGACAAAGACTCTCCAATCACGCGGCATACTGGACCTCTTGCAGTATGGGGGCGCGGAGGCGGGACTTGAGGGAAGACTTGGTTACGAGGTCCACAGGGCGGCCAAAAGCGTCTTCGAGATAGAATTTCAGGTCCATGTAGTGATCGAATGTCGGCGTATTGAACTCGACAAGGATATCGACATCACTGTCCGGCCCTGCCGTGCCCCGGACGATGGATCCAAAGATGCCGATAGAGCGGACGCCGTAGGCGGAAGTAATCTCCACCATATGATCAGTGAGAAAGCTCAACACAGACTCTGCGGACAACGTCTTCATGGAAGGAGGATAGAGACACGAAGGTATTTCAGTCAAACAGAACATTGAATCCGAGAGGAGTATGGGAGAAATGGGTGGAAGAGACCGTGAAACCACGAAAACGGGCCGCACGAAGATGGCCCACGAAATGCGCGAAATGACGCGAAAAGGGAGAGCGGGGAGGAGGGACTGTTACTGAATATTCATTGCGGCTTTGTGCGATGAATATTCACGTGACTGTCCCTGAGGGGCGGTGAGGGAAGGGAAGATTCGACAGAATCATTGGAGGACAGAATCATTAAGCTGGGGAGGTTCACCACCCGTCTTCGCCTTCGGCTACGCCGTGGCACGCGAAAAGGCTGTGAAGCCACAAAAACGGGCCGCAAGAAGATGGCCCACGAAATGCACGAAATGACGCGAAAGGGGAGAACCGGGAGGAGGGACTGTTACTGAATATTCATTGCGGCTTTGTGCGATGAATATTCACGTGACTGTCCCTGGGGGGCGGTGAGGGAAGGGGAGATTCGACAGAATCATTGGAGGACAGAATCATGAAGAGGGGATCAGAACGCCGGGATCGTCGGCTTGGCTATCGGCTTCTCGAACTGCTTGTCCCTTAGGATGGCTGTTGGGTGTTCTATGATGAGGGAGTAATGGGAGAATCGCCCTGAGACTCCGTCGCTCCTCTTCCACTTGCGTTCGCCCGTCCTTTTCCACTTCATCGAGTAGGACTCGCCATTCAGGGCAGCCCTCATTTCACGAATTATCGGGCTGACCCCTTTTACGGGCTGACCCCTTTTACAGATATTCTTAGGAGCATATTCTGGGTCAAAAAAGGAGCTGTAAGACCATATTGACATGCTTCAGAATGGACTAACGCTCACCATGATAAGGAGTTGGCGAGGCGCGCCCCCAGGAAAACAGGAAACAGAATCCTCATCCTCACCTCTCCAAACTTCCAAGCATTGGAAAAACACATACCGAAAAGTTCCAAGCATTGGAAGTCTGCGACAGGTGCGACAGCAGGAGCAGAGCGTTAGAAGCTGAAAAAGGGAGCAAAAATCGCCGCTAAGACCCAGAATCTACGCGTTTCGCGTGCGTAGGTCGTTGATCCCCTAGAGAAACCTGTGGTGCGACCCGAATGGCGCTGACTTAAGGATGTCTATGGACGAGTCCTGACACAGTATGCAGACATCTCGTCGTAGTCGCGAAGCGGCTTCGACCTTTGGAGTGCTGCAGTTCGACTGCAGCTTTTCCCCCGCGAAGTACACTTCGCGGCCCCAAGGCGGCAGAGAAACTGCCGCACTCCGAAGGCCCGGCCCGGGGGCCGGGCTCATTCAAACCGCCCTTAAGTCAGCGCCATTCTGGTGCGACCCGGATGGCCCTCTTAGGAGCATATTCTTGGTCAAAAAAGGAGCTGTAAGGCCATATTGACATGCTTCAGAATGGACTAACGGTCACCATGATAAGGAGTTGGCGAGGCGCGCCCCCAGGAAACCAAAGCTTCTCTTTCCAGAACTCCCGCCGTGTCGACGGCGTTGTCGATCCCTTACAGCCTCTGTGCCTGTGCCAGAAGCAGCCATGAACAAATATGACGGTTCTGTATTTCGGAAGAACGATATCAGGTTTGCCTGGGAGCTTCTTGTTGAGAGGGCCGTTGACGGTGAAACGATATCCCATGCGGTGGAGCAGGGAGCGGACGATGAGTTCGGGCTTGGTGTTCTTGCCCCGGATACGGCTCATGTTCCAACTGCGCTTCTCCGGTGTCAGATGGTCAACCATGGAGGTATTCTAGCCCATGCCCACGCATCGGCAAATCTGTTCTGATCTAGAACACTGCAGGCCCTGCAAGGTGCTACGATTCCATTACTACTTGAAAGGATGAGGTCATGGTTGAAGTACTTGCAGAGTATACGGGAAGAAGCGTCAGTCGCGGTGATGGACTTGGAAATGCGAAGTGTCCTACGTGCGGGAAGATTCTGTTCGAATTGGACGTTGAGTCTTACAGCGACTTTGAATCGGATCGAACGGTTGAGGTCTGTGCCGACTGCAGAGAGGAGTTAGAGCGGGAGCGGTACGAACGGCTTGATTGCGATGTGCTGGATCCGCTGACGTTTGCGAAGCTTTGGGTCTGGTGTGTGGATCGAATGGAGATGACAAATCGCTTTCTCCGTTGAGCCCGGAGATATACAGTCGCTTACACAGTCACTGGTTTGCTCAAGAGATGACAAAGACACAACAACTTGTTGCGATGGCGAAGGATCTCGCTCGGGAGTCCTCGTCCTTCCATGAGGTGAAAGGCCCCGGAAAGGGCGATCGGGCAGCGAACAGCTTCATGAAAGAGCTTCGACAACGGGCGTTGCAGCGGTTTCAGCACGACTACTCAGAGAAGCAGCTATGCGAGGGCGTCAAGGCTGCGGTCGATTTCTACATTCCTGAGGAGCATACGGTTGTTGAGATTGCCATGTCTCTGCGTACGCCTCTTTCTGAGTTCCACAAAGATATCTTCAAGGTTCTTCTGGCGAAGGATCGCGGAGAGGACATTCGGCACCTTGTCTTTGTGTCGAAGCCTGGCGCGATCAAGAGGCACGAGGCGCCGGCGTCTCAGGCAGTCATAGACTGGTTGGAGAAGAACTACTCAGTCACGGTGACGATTGAGGAGTTCGACTAGTCACATGGAGATAATCGTATCTATCTTGGAGTCGGTCTTCCGCGCGCTTGCGGGGATACCTCCCATGATCCTTGTCCTCTTCGTACTTCTTGTCGTGTTGTCAAAGGTTCTGAAGAATCCTGCATTCAAGGGCTGGTCCGGGGAGAAAGCCGTGTCGGTGGTGTTGAGGAAGTTAGAGAAACATGGTTTTCGGATTCTGAATGACATCATGTTGCCCGCAGGAGAGGGAACCACTCAAATCGATCATGTTGTGGTTTCTCGCTTCGGCGTCTTTGTTATCGAGACGAAGAACTACAAGGGATGGATCTATACGGAGGGGAGAAGAATCGGCAGTGGACTCAGGTGAACTTCAAGAAGAAGAATCGGTTTCAGAATCCTCTTCGGCAGAACTACAAGCATACTAAGACGCTGTCCGAATTGACCGGGATTCCTCACGAGGTGATTCATAGTGTTGTTGTGTTTGTTGGGGAGGCGGAGTTTAAGACGGAGAGGCCGGCGAATATGATTCAGGGGAAGAATCTGACGCGCCATATCCGCGCATATCAGCAGCATCTGATTCAGGATGAGCAGGTTCCGGAGATTGCGGAAGTCATCGGACAATGGGCGATTGTGAATACGAGGGAGAATAGGCGGAGGCATGTGGAAGCGCTTCGGGAGAAGCGGTCCAAGGTCTAAGGTCCAATGTCCAAGGTTGCTGCCCGGCGGAGCCGCCCGCAGAAGGTGCGGCCACCCAGGGACAGTCACGTGAATATTCATCACGCTTTGCGTAAGTGAATATTCAGTAACAGTCCCTCCTCCCACTCAGGTTTCAGGATTTTTACCCGCCTCAGGCGGGCAAGGGTCTCAGGTTTCCTTACCGCCTCCCTCAGGGACAGTCACGTGAATATTGTTGTTTGCCCGGGGGAGCCGCCCGCCACCCCCAGTGTCAGGCACGGGAAGAGAAACCTGAGACCACGCCTTTGGCGTGGGCCCGTCCCTACCTTTATTGTTGTGCATTCGTGTCCCCCCCGCTAATCGCGGGGTGAGATTCGCGGTTCCTGATTATGGGGTGGTTTTTCGCAGGCGGTAGAAAGTTGTCGGGGTTGAGGGGGTGTTGGTTGTTATCAGGCTTTCGGACGGGGCGGTTTGTGTGCTGTTTGTTGTCCAGGGACCGTCTAGGTCTGTCGCTTGTTCTTGTGCGTATTGCAAACCTGTCTGGAGGCGGGAGTACGTAACCAGGATGTTGGGCGATGAGCGCACCATTTCGCTGATGGAGGGATAAAGGGCGGAACTCATTACGTACGACACGCCGGGGATTCCATTTACGAATACGGTGACCATGGCGTAGCCGGCGGCGGGCACAAAGGGCGATGAGGTGAAGGCTGTGGCGGAGAACTGCTCCGATGCGTCCGGCGTGAGGAAGTAGGTCTGCCCATTGTCGAGGCGGCGCCACTGGACGAGCGGATAGTCGGAAGCAGAATCCTGCGATCCGTTGCCGCCCGAGGCGCCGGAAATGCCTCTAAACTGGAAACCGGTCAGTTCGAGCTTGTCTGACGGATCGATGGAGGCGGTGACGATACCCGGCCGCCATGCCGGGGTGATGCCCAGGCCGACGTTGTAGAGTTCCGCGGGCGGAAAGAAAGGGGCGCCGCCGACCACGAGCACTTCGCCGTTGGGCAGCAGCGTGGCAGTGTGGTTTGTGCGGCCCCTGTCCATGAAGCCCGTCGCGTACCAGCGATCCATTTCGGGAACGTAAATCTGCGCATTTGTGGACGCGCCATTTCCCCCCGTGACTAACACGCGGCCGTTCGGGAGAAGTGTGGCCGTGTGAGAATGGGTTGCCTTCACGAGCGATGCGACGTTGCTCCACGCACCCGAGCTCGGGTGGTAAACCCTGGCGTTAGTGATCGGGCCGCCGAGTTCACCTCCTGCAAACAGAACCGTGCCGTTGGGCAGCAGCGTGGCGGTGTGAAGTTGGCCCTGAAAGACGCCTGCGTCTGCCCATGTGTTCGATGCAGGATCGTACATCTTGTTAAAGACAGCATAACTGCTGCCGTCATAGCCGCCTGCGACAAGGACCTTGCCGTTCGGCAGCAAGTTGGCGGAGTGGCCAAAGCGCGCATTTCCAACGCTGCCCGCTGAGCTCCAGGTGTTGGCGGCGGGATCGTACAGCTCCGCACTATTGAGAGCAGGCGCACCAGCGTTAGTTCCGCGCCCTGCCACGACAAGGACTTTGCTGTTGGGTAATAGCGTGGCCGTGTGATCGTAGCGCCTGGTGGCGAGCGGGGCGGCATAGCTCCATGTGTTCAAGGCGGGATCGTATAGTTCTGTACTCGTTTGCACGGCCCCATCGGTTCCCCCGACAGCGAGTACCTTGCCGTTGGGCAGCAGCGTGGCCGTGTGGCGACTATGCTGGATCCCGAGGAGGCCCGTGTTGCTCCAACTGTTCCCAGCCGGATCGTATATCTCCGGGCTGGCAGCGGTTCCGGTTCCCCCCACAACGAGGACCTTTCCATTGGGCAGCAGCGTGGATGTGTGTGTCGAGCGCGGGGTCGCGGGCAAGGGCGTGGAGCTCCAGGAACCGGGGGACGAACCATCGAACAGTTCAGTGCTCGACACGGCGATACTGTCAGTGTTCTGCCCGCCCGTAATGAGAACCTGACCGTCGAGCAGCAAGGTGGCCGTGTGATAGCTTCGTCCAACGCCCAATCCAAACGGCGCACTCCACGTGCCGGCGACGGGATCGTACACCGCGATACTGCTGGCGCCGGACTGACTTCCTCCCGCGATCATGACGGAGCCGTTTGGCAGGAGTGTGGAGGTGTGAAACCCGCGAGCGAGCGCCAGGCCGGCGGTGCCGGACCAGCTGTTCAGATCCGGACTGTAAAGCACAGCGTTGGTCAGTGCTCCGCCGCTGTTGGAACCGCCGGCTACGAGAACTCTGCCATCGGGCAACATCGTCGCCGTATGATCGTGGCTTGCCGTCGCGAGAGGTGCCGCGGACGTCCAGATGCCGGCGCCTGCGTTGCCCGCCGGATCGAAAAGCTCCGTGCTGGTGAGTTCGTTGGGGGCCAGGTTGAACCCTCCGGCCACGAGCACTTTTCCATTGGCGAGCCGTGTGGCGGAGTGGGTGTCTCGTGCGGTGCCCATGGATGCTGTGCCGCTCCACGTGCCGGTGGCCGGATCGTAGATCTCCGCACTGGAGAGATAGCTGCCGGAATTTCCGGCGGGACCGTTTCTTCCGCCTGCGACGAGGACTTTCCCATTGGGTAAGAGGGTGGCCGAGTAGTTAATGCGTGCGGTACCCATTGATGCGGTGTTGCTCCATGTGCCGGTTGCCGGATCGTAGAGCTCTGCACTGGAGAGAGAGGTGCTGCCGTTGGGTGTGCCGCCTGCGACGAGGACTTTGCCGTTGGGCAACATCGTCGCTGTGTGGAGGGAACGCCCGGTCGCAAGAGGGCCGGTCGGGGTCCAGACAGCCGTGAGGGGATCATACGATTCCGCGCTGGCGAGCGAAGTAGCGCCGTTGGCTCCTCCCGCGACGAGGACTTTTCCATCAGGCAGCAACGTCGAGGTATGGGACGTGCGGCCCGTCGTCATGTTGGCGGGAAGGGTGTCGATCACCATCGACCACGATGTAATAAAACCCGAATCGGTGGCGGCATCGTCTTTCACATAAAGGAACCAAGCCCCGTTCACACCGCCGGCGGCGAGGGCCGTGAGGTTCGTGCGCAGAACCGTACCCCCGGGCGGCGCTGGTTCCCCGGGCTCGTAGTCAACAGTGCGGTACGTGCCCGCGAACATTTGAGAGTTATCGGGTATTACCGTTGCGGCTGTATCGTCAAAGACGAGATCAATGAACACGTCCGCTCCATCGCCGGCATCAGAGAAGACAGCAGCATAATGCCCATTCGGCGCAACGAGGAAGACGTCCACATCATCGGGATACGTGTGGAAAAGATTCATCTTCACTCGTACGCCCATAACCGGGGCGGTGATTCCGTACACAATAGCGAACGACGGATAGGGGGATGCGTTCGAGTTATCGACGATGTTAACGAAGCCGCCGGGATATTCCCGGGTGGTCGCGTCAGCACGGGGCGCAAAGGAGGCAGACGTCACAAGTAGCGCGAGCAAGGAACCGCGGATGAAGAAATTAAACATCGTGACCACAAAGGCTGAGGTACTGGTTGACTGTATTCAGTTCAACCCGGCTGAGCATCTTTGCGGAGTCGTGCGGAAAAGAAGACATACCACCTAACTAATGGTACAGGTCAATATTCCTTGTTTTTCTCAAAAATCAAGGGACGGGAGGGTGAAACCTGTGCGGTTCCAACCTTCTTCACGTCGATTCGTGTTCATTCGTGGTTCCAGATGCCTTCGGCATAACATCGAAGGGAGGAAGCAGACCGGGGGACTAAGGACCAAGAGTCAGGGACCTGAGCGTATCTGCCCACTGTTCGTGGGCTTTCTGCAGAGCCCTTCCTCTATGCGAGATCGCGTGTTTCTCCTCGGGGGGGAGTTCGGCGAAGGTTTGGGTTTTTCCTTCGGGGATGAAGAGGGGGTCGTAGCCGAATCCCTGATCTCCTTTCGGGTAGAAGTCTATGAGTCCTTCGCATTTGGCTTCGACGGTTTTCACGTTTCCGTCGGGATCTGAAAGGGCAACGACGCAGCGGAATCTTGCCGTTCTGTTCTCTACGCCGGCGAGCGCTATGAGGAGTTTGGCGTTGTTGGCGTCGTAGTCGACGGGTTCGCCTGCGAAGCGGGCGGAGTAGACTCCGGGTTCGCCGCCGAGGGCGTCGACTTCGAGGCCTGAGTCGTCTGCCATAGCCCACAGGCCGGAGTTCTTCGCCATCGCTACGGCCTTCTTGATGGCGTTGCCTTCGAAGGTGTCCTTGTCCTCTTCGACGTCAGGGAGATCGGAGAAGTCCAGGGCGGTTACTACTTCGAGGCCGGGGACGTTGAAGATCTGGAGGATCTCCTCGGCTTTGTGTCGGTTCCTGGTGGCTATCAGTAATTTCATGGGGCGAGTTTAGGGTCCAAAGGCCGAGGTCCAAAGTCCAAAGTTCCGCCCCGCAGAAGCAGAGGGGGGAACCACTGATGGACACCGATTCACACTGATGTTTTCTGGCTGGCCGGCATTGCCCGAAGAGGTTGCCCACGAAACACACGAAAGGGCGCGAAATTTTGGATTAGCGGGTTGCCCCACAGAGCCACCCGAAGAGGAGAACGACTGCCGCACTCGCATTCTCGCCTACCGAGCCGTGACGGCGTGTCTAGGGCACAAGCTGTATCCGGTAGTTCCTCGCGCCGTTAGCGGGGGCTCCTCCTGTCAGCGTGAAGTCGTCTGTGAAGGTTTCTGTTGAGCCTATGCCTGGTGCTACACCGGTTTCGGTTCTCTTTGTTGCTTCGATGAAGTTGGCTGTATCTATCAGGTTGTCTTTGTATTGAACGGAGTACTTCTTGCCCCCTACGGACAGCCAGGTCACGGTTGGATAGGTGCCGGAATAATCGACTACACTTACCGCGAGCATGGATGCGCCGCTGAAGGGGTCGGTGCCCAGGAGGAATTCGTAGAAGTTACTGAACCCGTCGAAGTCGTTGTCGGCGCCGACCATCGCATTGGTCTTACCGCCGAAGTAGCGCACTTCCCAGGCGTCGGGAATGCCGTCGCCGTCTGTGTCCTTGTTCGGAAGTGTAACTTCGAGAGCGGTCAGTGTGACGAACGAGAACGCGAAGTTGTTGAACGCGTCGCGCGGAGCGTTGTTGGTCGCGGTGAGGCCGAGGTAGTTGCCGGAGAGATAGCGGTCAACCCCGTTGGTTCCGTCACTCAGGATAAGACCCGAAACGTAGAGATTGGTGACATCGTTCACGTCCGCCGCGCCCAGTCCGGCCCACGGGATATAGGCTTCCCATCGATCGGTCTGACGGTTTCCGTCGATATCAATGCCTCCCGTCGCATTCGTTCCCGATCCGTCGAACTGAGACAGCGCGGAGTTCGTGATCGTCTCGAAGGATCCTGATTTCGCGAGCGAGAAGATGCCCTGACCCATGTTGTACCCGTTGCCGAGGCCGAACGTGGGGTATGTCGCGTCGCCCCATTCGTCTCCGACGAGAATGGCCACGTCGGCGGCCGGACTCAGCCAGACGTTGTGGAGGTAATCCAGGCCCTGCGGTTCACCGCTCAGGTTCCAGAGGTTGTTCGCATCGTTCGTCAGCGTGTTGAGGCTGAGGAAAATTACGATCGCGTTGTTGTCGCCGGAGACGTTGCAGCCAAGACCGCCGATATAGAAGTTCGTGTCGTCGTAGTTGACATAGACGGACCCGAAACTGCCGAACCCGCCCTGATCGGTTGTGACGGCTCCGCCGCCGGAGCGGTTGAGGTCGAACGCATCGTCGGTGTGGTTCTGATCGGCAGGAGGATCGTCGGTCACGACGGGACTGCCTTGGACAAGAGTGATCAACTGGGTGACGATCTGGCTGCAGTTGGAGACGATCACGGACCAGTCATTTCCGCCGTTGTTGTCCCATGTTCCGCTGCCGTTATTGAACGCGACGTTCATCTCTTCCGTGCCGGGATCGAGCGCGTAGACGTAGGACCAGGAACCCGTGCCGCTGGAGGTCATTGCCGGATCCGGCGTGACGACGTCCTGCCAGGTGTCGTGGCCGACATGCGCGGAGACCGTTCCCGCGTCTTTGAGCGGACCGGTGCCGGGCAGATAGGTGATAGTCACGTCATCGCATCCGGTAGGCGCAGGAGGATCAAAGACGACAGACGGGGACACGTTGCCGGTCGAGCAGGAAGTGATTGGAACGATCCACGGATCGGTGTCACCGTCGGTCGTGCCCGCGCCGTCATGGAAGTAGAAAACGCCGTTTGTCTTACCGTCGGGGATGACCACCGTGTACGTCCACACGCCGTTCGTGAAATGCATATCCGGGGCGATGGGGGTTTGAATGGGTTGCCACTGGATCTGCACTTTGACCGGGGACTTGTTACTGAGCGGGCCGCCGACGGGGTCGTACGTGATCATGAGGTCGTCGCAGTCTTCCGGATTTTCGGGGGAGAATGTCGCAGGCTCATTGCAGTCAGCGACCGCAACGTTCCAGTTTGCGCCACCCTTGTCGTCCCAGAGGCCCGAACCGTTGTTCACAGCGACGTTGATCTGCTGGGCTCCGCGCGGGATCGAGTAGACGTAGGACCACGATCCGGTTCCGCTGTCGGTCATCAGCGGGTCGGGTGAAATCACATCATGCCATCCGTCGTGACCGACGTGGAGGTAGACATTTGCGGCTGACTGAAGGGCCCCTTCGTTCGGGAGGTACGTGATCGTGAGATCGACGCATCCGTCCGGCGAGGCGGGATCGAACACGACGTCGGAAGGGACGAGGAACGAGCAGGGGTCGATATTGAAAGACCAGTTTGAACCATCGTTATCGTCCGTGGTCGCGCCGCCGTTATCGAAGTAGAACTCGCCGCCTGTCGCTGAGGCGGGAATGGAGCTGGTGGCAATCCACAGGTTGCCGCTGATGTTCGCCATCGTGTTCGTTTCGGATGTAGCCCAGTTGTTGAACGTGATCTTCAGGTTCACCGGGCTCACGCCATCGAGCGGACGACTGGCGGCATTATACGTGATGACCACATCCTCGCAGTCCTCGGGAACAGCGGGTGAGATCGTGACCGGCGAACTGCCGCCCTCGCTGCCGACGTAGACGTGCTGGATATCCGTCTTCTTCACGTTGCCGTACGCGTCGTAGGCCTCGATGTAATAATCCAGCAGGACGTTGTTGAAGCCGGTGATCTTGAACCAGTACTGATCGGCCGTGTACGAACTGCCTGTGCCGTCGTCGGGCATGATGAAGAAGTTGATTTCCGGGTCGCTGAAGAAGTTGCCCTCGAAGAGACTGTGATCGCGTTTGTTCATCTCGTAACTGATCCAGCCTCCGACCGAGGACCCGCCGGCGTACGTCTCGTTATCGTTGTTGCTGAGGGGATTGAAGCCGTCGTTATCCACGCGGACTTTCAGCGTCACATTCGTCACGCCGGAAACGTCCGATGCGAAAGTCCAGACGTACCAGCCGTTGGTATTGACCCAGAACTTGTAACCGTAGGCCGAGCCGTAATTCGTCGTGCCGGGATTGTACGGGTAGCGCTGAGGGATGAAGACCGTCGGACCTGTTTCATCATTTGACGCGAGAGGGTAGGAAGCGAACACGTTGCGCGCGTATGGAACGGCGGTGTTGCAGGCGAGTGTCTGCTTCACTTCCATGTCGATGGATTTGCCGTAGTACATGTAACCGCTGGTCATCGACGGCAGGAAGAAGTGCCACGCGAGTTCCGCGTCGTTTGCGCCGTTGTCACTGCCGTTCCACGCGACCGGCTCCTGGATCTTCCCGGTCGTGAGCGGGCCCACGTTGTCTTCCCATATCTGCTGGGCGGTGCTTATGTAGTTCTGCGCGCCCATGATGACGGCCCAGTTGCGAAAGTCTTCAGACCAGCCGTTTTCGATGTCCGCGAAAGTCGACGGATCGGTGTAGTCGTATTCGGGGGCGTTCCGGTCGCGCTGTGGATACCAGAGCCAGTTCCAGAACTGCGGATGACCCCAGTCGCTTTCCGCGTTGAACCACGAGCCGTCCTCGACATGCACGATGTCGCTTTCAGGCGGAGGATTCTCATCGAGGAACGTCTGGATCGTAGTGGGACGGTAACCGGAAGAGGCTGCGCTTCCCGCGAAGTTCGGAACGGCTTCGAGGTAGTAGCTGTAGCCTCCGCCCCAGGCGTTGTCGCCGTCATGAGAGAACAGCGCGAGACAGGGCTGGGAGTAGTTCGCGTAGGAATTGATCGTGTGGAGAATATCGATGCCCTGCGGGCTGTAACCGTCGCGGTAACTGCCGAGATCCGTCATCGGGACGATGATGATCTTCTTCTCAACGCCGGTATCCGGGTCGACATATTTGGCGCGATGGGCTTGGAACGAGAAAGGAATCGATTCTGTTGACCCGCGTCCATCGATTTCGCCTGAGAACCAGCCTCCGCTGTTGGGCGCGTTAATCTGGTCGGCCTTGTTGGGCCAATCGTAGACGCCTTTGCCGTGAAGCTGGACGTAATTCGGATGGGTGCGGGAGAGGTGGTGGTTGGGGACGATGACCCACTCATAGCCGGCGTCGACCAACTGATCAATCACGCGGATTGAAAAGGTTTCCTCGGCGCAGCGGAAGCCTTTTGGATGATCCGAGAGATCCGAGTTTCCGTTCCATGCTTTGTACCAGCCCTGCTTATTGATCGCGATTTCCATCGCCAGTGCGTCTTTATCGATCAATGGAGCAAGCGCGTGATGGTACGTAAAACCCAAGGGCTCCAGTTTCCGTTTGCTCCTTGTCGTCGTCCAGCCCATGGCCTCCTGGATGCTCGAGTTCCATGTGGGGGAGTATCCCAGCGAGTAGCTGTTGCCGAGGCTTTGGATGTTCTCGTAGAGACAGCCGGAGTAGGACATCTGGGCGCCCCCGTCGGGTTGCCCCATCGCGGACACGCAGTCCTTCGCGCGGTACTGGTAGATCGCGACGCGGTCATCTTTGCCGAAGATATCCGCGATGTTATTCTCAGGGTGACCGGGATAGACCGAACTGCCGGTGAGATGCTCCTGCGCGAACATGTAGCGGTTCTGCGAGCCGTTCTTCTCGGGCCAGTAGTTGGGCTGCTGGAGGTGCCAGAGATAGGTTGAGTAGACCTTGTATGCGCCGGCTTCGGCTTGGGGTGCAACGATGGCGAAAAGGGAGATGAAGAGACACGAAAGAAGGACGATTGCCGTCCCGCGGATCAGTTTGCCCATAAGAAGCCCTTTCCGGCGTGTGGTGAAACGGTTAAGCAATTATACGTAAATCGTTACACTTTACCAGTTCATTTGTTTAGTGCTTGAATGTTTTATCGTCGCGAGGAACGAAGTGACGAAGTTCACCCCGCGCTTTGCGGGGCAATCCAGTTCTGGCAGCGCAGGATCGGCGTAAAACGTCACTCTGGCCTGCAATATCTGGATCGCCGCGTCGTTTTCACTCCTCGCGATGACATCTGTGCCATAGGAGCGGCCCATTATGGAGATGTTCATGAATGTACATTTATCCACATTTTGTGGTGTACATGTAGCGCCTATCCTATATATAGGGATGTGGAAGGCATAAACCTCTCAAACCTATACAGGGCTTGACGTTGACGTGACTTCCAACAAGCCAGGTTGGGCCGACTCAACCTGATAACCGGGCGGGTTCATGTGGGTGGAACCCATAGAGATGGGCAGAAACAGATTGGGAGGGCAGGGCCGTGGATAGCGAACTACTTAGCGAGCGCATTCAGATCGAGCGCAAGCAATTCTTCTTTGACCTCAAAGAGAATCCGAGAGGTCGATTCCTGAAGATCACCGAAGACGTCGGTGGACGCAGGGATACCATCATCATTCCCTCGACGGGGCTCAGCGATTTCAAAGAGACGATCCAGAAGGCCATTGAGGCGGATGTTCAGTTGGGCGAGGTCGTGCTCGAACAGACCGCATAGCGGTTTATCTACTTCCTCTTTGCGGCTTGGCATCTTCACATGCGGGTAATTCGGCTTACGGGGTGGTGAGGAGGCGTTTCATCGCCTCCGCATCCAGAACCCCTGAGCCGTAGACGTTGTCCTTTCCTTCATCTCCGGCGTCGGTGAGAGATTTGATCAGGGCGTCGATTGCCTGGGCGCGGGAGGCTTTGGGATTCTGCGCGAAGTACATCGTGAGAGCGCGGGATACGTAGGCGCTGGAGATGGATGTTCCGGCGTAGGAGCCGGGCGGTCCTTTATGACCAATGGGGAACCAAGCGTACCCCGGCGCGGTCAGCGCAATGAAATCACCATAGTTCGACTGCTCCCATATCTGCCCGTTCTCGCCGGTAGCTCCGACTGCAAGCACGTCGTCATAAGCTGACGGATACAGGGGCCGCATCGTCGGCTCGTTGCCCGCCGCGGCGACAACGATGACATCCTTCCCGATGGCGCTTTCTATCGTGTCGGCTAGGAATGTGCTTTTCGTTTCAGAGCCCCAGCTCATATTCAACACCCGCGCGCCCTGGCTGACGGCGAAGTTGACGCTGCGCATCATCGCGTAATTTGACGCGTAGCCATTCTCGTCAAAACTCCGGATAGCGACGACGGGAACAGCCAAAGCCGCGGCCTCGCCCGCGCCGGCCGGCTGCACGACGCCCGCGGCGATCAGCGCCATCTGCGTTCCATGTCCTGCCGGATCAGAAATCGCGCGATCCGGCGCCAGCGCGTCGTACTGCCCGGCAATCACGCCATCCAGAGCGTCAATCTCGGCGAGTCCGGAATCGATGACGGCGACAGAAGGCGCGCCATCGATGAGTTTGGGAGACGACATTGTTGAGGGGGCGTCGACGGATATTTCCGTCAAAACGAGGCCGGGCTGTTCGTACACGTAATTCGGTTCGGCAACGGCAGTGATCGGATCGTTCTTCAGCAATTGAACCGCAGTCGGAACATCGGCGTCCGGGAGCAGGCGGATCAGGTAGACGTTGGACTCCGGGACGCTTTCGACGGCGATGCCTCCGATGAGTGAAAGAAGAGCTTTGAATTCGGACCGTGTCGTGCCGGCCTTAACGGCCACAAGCAGCTCTTCAGCGACATAGGGAGGACCGTTGTTGGTCACTATGTTCAGCACGCCGTCAAACCGGGGCATCGGCCGCATACGTCTTTTCTCGCCGGGTTTAAACACCTGTATTTCCGAAAGCTTCGGCAGTGTGCCGACGGGGCCCTCAAGGACATCCCAGACAACGACGTATCCGTACGGGTCGAGGAGTGACTCCAGCGCGTCCTGCACGTCAGCGTTGTACCACGAGTTCGTGATTCGTGAATTGATGTCGGGATCGATCTGGACTGACACGCCGGCGCGAGTGAATTCACGCAGGACGTCCTGAAGCGTACAACTCTCGGGGACAAGCGTAAGCTCGTCACCATCAAGCCGGACGTATAATGCGAGAGCAAGACCGGCGATGAGGATGACTGACAATATGATGACAAGCCGACGGTGCATGACGCTATACTAAGGTCCAGGTGCCAAGGCCCAAAGTCCAAAGTCGCGAAGGGCCCGCGACATTGGAGGTAGAACTTGAACCGGGTTGACTACCCGGTTGGCGCGGAGTATGTGTGGAATTGGAGATGAAACATATCATCATAATCGGGCTTCTAGTCCTCGCCTTCGCCGCGTATGGGCAGTCGGAGAAGGAAGGAACGAAGAAGAAGCGTGAGTACTCCTCCCGCATTGAACTGCACAAAGTTGATTTCGGCCTTGGTAATCCCACGGAAGAGCCAGAGGAACCCGGAAGTGCTGATGAGAAGAAGTTCGATGCACTGCCGGCTCGAAGATCCTCCCCGGCCGAGACTCTCTCGCCCGATTATCTCTACATGCAGGACGCTGAGGCCGAGAAGAAGGAAAAGCGGAAGAAGAACTGGATACTTCCTCCGATGTCAGAAGACCTGAAGAAATACTCGCCCAGGGATTCCAACGAAGAGAAAGACAAGGACGAGGAAAGCGGCTGGGGTTGGCTGGCGGATGACATCCGTGCGCGACGGGAAAGGCAGCAAGCCGAGTCAAAGGGGGAAGGAGACGGAAACGAGGAAGGAACACATTCCGCCGCCGAGAGACCGCGCGAGAGAGAATCGGGCGATGAGCTGATAACCCCGCTCTTTGGCGCGGTGATCGAGTCGGACGGCACGTTGAAGCCGGTCGATACAGCGCCGGAATCAGCCGCTGGGCAATCGATGGGTTCGTCACGTGTTACAGAGGAGGACGTTAAGGAACTCGAGCGGAGGCTTCAGGAAGGCGATTATGACAACGTGGCTTCGCGGGCTGACCACAGCGCGGGAAGTTCCGGAGAGGGCAGTGTATGGGCGGCGGATACGAAGGAATCCGAATACCTTCCCAGAACCGGGGCGCTGTTGTCCCATTCCGGGATATCCGGAGACGACTCGTCCTCGTTCATACCAAAAACTTTTGATCCAGACGCGACGGCATCGAGAGATGTGGGAGTGAACATCCATCTGAGTCCCACGCCGGCGTTCATAAGAGGCAGCGCGGATAGCTCCGCCGGGTACTCGGGATCATTCGGGAAAGGGGGGGGCAAGAGCGCTTTTTCGTCCCCCTTCTCTTCGACGCCGGACGTATCGGGTGGAGGATCCCTGGGCGGTCTCGGGACGTTCTCGACCATAGGCTCAGGCGGTTCCGCGTCTTCGGGCGCCATGAAGCCGCTGGAGCCGTTCAAACCTATCCAGCCCAGCCAGCCTTTTCAGGATGTTTGGAAGATGCCCTAAAAGGGGTTCTTAGTCCAAATCCAAGGTCCAAAGTGCAAGGTCGGGGGGGGGGGCGATCCAGTCCAATGACAGCAGACTTTGCACCTTGGACCGTGGACTTTAGACCAGAATCTTCATTTCCTGTTTGCCATGCCCCCGTCATTTGTTAGCCTCCGGCATCTGACGCGCGAGAAGGCTCTGTTGTAAAGGGGTGGCAGGCGATGATTCCGAGATACACGCGCCCTGAAATGGGCAGGATTTGGACAGACGAGAACAGGTTCAGCATCTGGCTGGACATCGAGATTCTGGCCTGTGAGGCCATGCACAAACGCGGCGAAGTGCCGGCCGCGGATCTCGACCGCATCAAGCGCAAGGCCCGCTTCAGCGTTGACCGTATCAATGAAATCGAAGCGGAAGTGAGCCATGACGTCATCGCGTTTCTCACTTGCGTCGCGGAGCATGTCGGGAGGTCGTCCCGCTTCATCCACAAAGGGCTCACCAGTTCCGACGTTCTCGACACCGCGCTCGCCGTGCAGATGGTGCAAACCGCCGACATTCTGATCGCGGACGTCAAGGCGGTCCGAAAGGCTGCCGCGGCGAAGGCGAAGAAGTACAAGTTTACGCCGATGATCGGCCGGTCGCACGGAATCCATGCCGAGCCGATCACGTTCGGTCTCAAGATGGCGCTGATGTATGACGAGTTCGGTCGCGCGCTCAAGCGGCTGGAAGAGGCGCGCGAAATCGTCCGCGTAGGACAGTTGTCCGGCGCAGTCGGCACCCACGCGCATCTGCATCCTTCCGTCGAGAAGTACGTTTGCTCGAAGTTGAAACTGAAACCTGCGGCCATTTCCACCCAGGTGCTTCAACGGGATCGCCATGCGGAGTTCGTGTCGACTATCGCGCTGGTCGGGGCGTCGATCGAGCGGTGGGCTCAGGAATTCCGCCATCTCCAGCGGACGGAAGTGCTCGAAGTCGAAGAGTACTTCGGCAAGGAGCAGAAAGGTTCTTCCGCTATGCCGCATAAGAAGAATCCCATCACGGGCGAGCGCCTTTCCGGGATGGCTCGCCTGCTCCGCGGCTATGCCGTAACCGCCATGGAGAACGTGGCGCTCTGGCACGAGCGCGATATTTCACACTCTTCGGCCGAGCGCGTGATCATGCCGGACGCGACGATCGTCCTCGATTACATGCTCGTGAAGCTTGAAGGACTGGTCAAACATCTCCGCGTTTACCCGAAGAACATGAAGCGCAACCTTGATCTCACGCACGGCCTGATTCACTCGCAGCAGGTCCTGATTATGCTGACGGAAAAAGGTGTGACGCGTGAAGCAGCGTACCGGCTCGTTCAGCGAAACGCGATGAAGTGCTGGGAGACAGGCATACCTCTGAAAGAACTTGTTCTGGCGGACGGCGAATTGATGAAGAAGGTGAAGCCGGCGGACATCGAGAAGGTTTTTGATCTGAATACGCATTTCCGGGATGTGGACCGGACATTCAGGGGGCTCGGATTAGGGTAATCCCGGATGCCGGATGCCGGATGCCGGATGCCGGATGCCGGATGCCGGATGTGGGATGTGGGACTTTGAACTTTGAACGTTAAACTTTGAACTTCTCATGACAAAAAAGAAATCAGCATACGCAGAGGCCGGCGTCGACATCGATATGATGGATAACGCGCTTCGTCGTGCGAAGAAACAGATATTGAGCACGGTCACAAAGGGTGTGGCAAGTGAGGTCGGTTCGTTCGGCGGGCTGTTTGAAGCCCCGGGCAAGGATGCTCTGCTGGTCAGTAGTATTGACGGCGTCGGCACCAAACTGAAAGTCGCAAGCATGGCGGGTTGTCATGACACCGTCGGCCAGGATCTGGTGAATCATTGCACGAACGACATTCTCGTGCAGGGCGCGCGTCCGCTCTTCTTTCTCGACTACATCGGAGCGGCGAAACTCGATCCCGGTATTTTCGGCGACGTGGTCAAGGGGCTGGCGAAAGCGTGCCGCGCGAACGGCTGCGCCCTGCTCGGCGGTGAAACGGCGGAGATGCCCGGACTCTATCCCGAAGGGGAATACGATCTTGTCGGAACGATCATCGGCGCCGTTGAAAAGAAGAATGTCATCACCGGCGACAAGATTCGCAAGGGCGATGTGCTGATCGGCCTTCCCTCCACCGGGCTTCACACGAACGGATTTTCGCTGGCCCGGAAAGTGATTTTCGAGAAGGCCGGTCTGAATATTGATGATGTCCTGCCCGGCACGAAGAAGACCGTGGCTGACATTCTGCTTGCGGTGCACCGCAGTTATCTCAAGCCCGTCCGGAAGTTGATGGCGAAGGTGAAGGTTCGCGGCATGGCCCACATCACCGGAGGGGGGCTAGTCGATAATATTCCGAGAATCCTGCCGAAGGGTCTCGGCGTCGGAATTGACCGGTCGACATGGAAGACGCCGCCGGTGTTCGACTTCATGCGCGAAGCCGGAAAGATCGACCGCGAAGAGATGTACCGCGTATTCAATATGGGAATCGGCATGGTCGTGATCGTCCGGGAGAAGGACGCGGCGGATGCCGTGGAGATTCTGAAGAACGCGAAAGCGGGTCCGAAAATCATCGGGCTCGTTGTTGAAGATTCAAAAAGAAAAGTCCGTTTTGTGGATTAAAGAAAGTTGGAGTGAAGGAATGAAGAAGATCGAACGAGCCCTGATCAGCGTATCCGACAAAACCGGCGTGATCGATTTCGCCAGAGAACTCAGTGCCCTGGGTGTTGAGCTTCTTTCAACCGGCGGGACCGCTAAGGCCATCCGTGACGCCGGCATCGCGGTAAAGGATATATCCGAGTTCACAGGTTTTCCCGAGATGCTAGACGGCCGCGTGAAGACCCTGCATCCCAAAGTGCATGCGGGCCTGCTCTATCTCCGCGGCAACGCGGAACACGAGGCGACGATGAAGGAACACGACCTTGGTCCTATCGATCTTGTGTGCGTGAACCTCTATCCATTCGAGCAGACCGTTGCGAAGCCGGACGTGACGTTTGAAGATGCCATCGAGAACATCGACATCGGCGGGCCGACGATGATTCGTTCCGCCGCGAAGAACATGAAATTCGTCACGGTCGTGACAGATCCCGCCGACTACGGCCGTGTCATAGCGAGTATCAAGGAGAACGGCGGGGATACGACCGAGGCGTTGAGACTTGAACTCGGCCGCAAAGTCTTCGCACGCGTCGCGATGTATAATACCGCGATCGCGGCTTACCTCGCAAAAACCGTTCCTGCCGACGAGGGCGGGGCCGCACCGCTGGTGCTGGCCTACACCAACGGCACAACGCTGCGCTACGGCGAGAATCCACATCAGAACGCCGTGTTCTACAAGGACGAGTCGGCGACCGAAGCGTGCATCGCTCATACCGAAATCCTGCACGGAAAAGAGATGTCCTATAACAACTACGTGGACGGCGAGGGCGCTCTTGAGGCGGTGAAAGACCTCTCGGGTGTTCCCGCCTGCGCGATCATCAAGCACACGAACCCTTGCGGTTACGCGACCGGGGAGACGCTGGCTGAGGCCATTGAAGCGGCATGGGCCGGCGATCCAGTGTCGGCGTTCGGAAGCGTCATCGCGGTGACCGTCCCGGTTGACCTCGAGGCGGCGCAGTGTTTCAAAGGCCGTTTTGTCGAAGCCCTTATCGCACCCGATTTCGAACCCGAGGCGCTCGAGTTTCTGCGGAAGAAGAGCAAGGATCTGCGTCTGCTGAAGCTCAAGCATCCGATGGCGCCGGCGGGGAAGGGGATGGCGATCAAGCAGATAAACGGGGGCATGCTCGCGCAGGACCGCGATGTGGATTTAATAGCGCATTGGAACTCGCCGACGGAAATACCCTTTCCTGAAGAAAAACGCGGCCTGGCCGAGTTCGGCGTGAAAGCATGCAAGCATGTGAAGTCAAATGCGATCATGCTGGTGCATGAGTATAAACCCGGCAGGTACTCCGTTCTTGGCATGGGCGCGGGTCAGCCGAACCGGGTTGATTCCGTCCGCAAGCTGGCGGTGACGAAGGCGCTCGAGAACATCAAGCTTCTTCACGACGCGGGTTCGGAGAAGTCGTTGGAAGAGCTTGAGAAAGAAGTACTGGGCAACGCCGTGTTGATCTCCGATGCGTTCTTCCCGTTCCCGGACAACATCCACAACGCGAACGAAGCCGGGATCCGCTTCATCGTGGAGCCGGGCGGATCAAAGCGTGATGAAGAAGTTATTGCGGCGTGCGATCAATACGGAATAGCGATGGCATTCACCGGAATGCGTCACTTCAAGCACTAGGAACCTTCATTAGTTTCTATTCGTGTCCATCTTGACTCGGCGTAGCTCGTAGAGCGAAAACGGTTCGTGGTTAATAAAATGGCAGAGAGAATTGAGATAGGTCTGAAAAGCGGAGTTCCCGATGCGAGGGGGCGCGGCGTGGTTGGCAAGGCCAGGAGTTTTCTTGGTCTGGGGCTTTCTTCGTGCCGTACGCGGGACGTCTTCCGGATAGACATTGAATTGAAGGGCCGCGAAGTTGCCGCGATCAGGAAAGCATTTGCCGATCCGGTAATCGGGCGCTCCGCGATTGGAAGATTGAGCCCGCCTCCGTTCGAGTGGCTGATAGAGGTCGGGTTCAAGCCTGGCGTCACCGATAACGTCGGCCGCACGGCCGAAGTCGTGGTGGCCGATGTGTTGGGAAGGAAGCTGGGTCCGTACGAGCAGGTTTATACTTCCACTCAGTATTTTCTCAAGGGAGGCGGATTGTCCCGGGACGATGCGACGCGGATAGCCACCGACCTTCTTGCAAACGTGCTGATCCAGACCGTCGCCGTGTATTCGCCGGAAGAATGGTCGGCGTCGCCGATCGATGAATCCGTTCCGGCCATTCACGACGACACGGAAGCGCGGGTTCGCACGTACGACCTCAGCGGGAGCGACGATGACCTGATGCGCATCAGCCGGGAAGGGATTCTTTCACTGAGTCTCGATGAAATGCACGCGATCAGGGAACACTACAAACGTCCCGATGTGCGGGCAGAACGTCAGGCGCTGGGACTTCCCGCGCAGCCGACAGACCTGGAACTGGAATGCATTGCGCAGACCTGGTCGGAACACTGCAGTCACAAGATCTTTGCCGGGAATATCCGGTACATGGACGAGAACGGGGATGAAGAGAACATCCAGTCTCTCTTCAAGACATATATCCGCGCGGCGACAGAGAAGATCGGTGAGAATATCGACTGGCTCGTGTCCGTCTTCACGGACAACGCGGGCATCATCGCGTTCAACGAGCGTATTCATCTGGCTTACAAGGTCGAGACGCACAACAGTCCATCTGCGCTGGATCCGTACGGAGGATCGATCACGGGCATTGTCGGCGTGAACCGCGATCCGATGGGAACGGGAATGGGATGTCAATTGCTCGCCAACGTCTGGGGCTATTGTCTCGGGTCGCCTTTCTATGACGGTGATCTGCCCGCGGGTTTGATGCATCCCCGCCGCATTCGTGACGGCGTGCATGAGGGCGTCATTGACGGAGGAAACCAGAGCGGAATTCCGTGGGTGAGGGGATTCGAGTGTTTCGACGACCGGTACATCGGCAAGCCTCTGGTTTACTGCGGTACACTCGGGACTATTCCCGTGACGGTCACGGGCGGTCCCAGTGAGCGCAAGGAAATCGTTCCCGGTGATCTGGTGGTCATGTGCGGCGGGCGGATCGGCAAAGACGGGATTCACGGTGCGACGTTCTCTTCAGAGGAACTGCGGCAGGAGTCTCCGGCGCAGGCCGTGCAGATCGGGGATCCGATCACCCAGCGGAAGATGTACGAGTTCCTGATGGAAGCGCGCGATCTGGGGTTGTTCCGCTGCATCACGGACAACGGAGCCGGAGGTATCAGCTGTTCATTCGGCGAGATGGGCAAGTACTCGGGCGGGGCTGAAGTGGATCTGAAGAACGCGCCTCTGAAATACGAAGGACTGCAGCCGTGGGAGATATTCCTTTCCGAAGCGCAGGAGAGGATGACGCTGGCGGTTGATCCCGCGCATATCGGTCAGTTCATGGATCTCGCGACACGTCGCGACGTCGAAGCGACAGTCATGGGCGCCTTCACGTCAAGCGGCGAACTGAAAGTCATGTATGGCGACCGCCTTATAGGTTTGCTCGACATGGATTTCCTGTACGAAACGGGTTGTCCCACGCTGGAAATGGAAGCCCGATGGAAGCCACCTGAGATTCAGCTTCCGCAGTTGCCTAAAGCCGGCTCGCGGACAAAAAATCTGCTCAGTCTGCTTGGCAGGCTGAACGTATGTTCGAAGGAATTCAAATCGCGCAGTTACGACGGCGAAGTCAAGGGACTGAGCGTGATCAAACCCTTTGTCGGCGTTTATGAAGACGTTCCAACGGACGCGACCGTGATGCGCGTCGAATACCAGTCCAATGAAGGTGTTGCCCTAGCGGAAGGAATAAACCCGTTCTACTCAGACATCGACACATACGACATGACCGCATCGGTAATCGATGAAGCGGTCCGCAGAATTATCAGTGTCGGTGGACGCCTCGATCGCATTGCGGGACTGGATAACTTCTGCTGGCCGGACCCGGTTCAGTCCGAAAAGACGCCGGACGGATTCTACAAGATGGCGCAGTTGGTTCGCTCGAACAAAGCGCTCTACGACATCACCACGGCGTACGGCGTACCCTGCATTTCCGGAAAAGACAGCATGAAGAACGACAGTGTCCGCGGGGGGCGCAAAATATCTATTCCTCCGACACTGCTCTTCTCGACGATCGGACGTATTGACGATGTGCGCACCGTGATCACGATGGATTGGAAGCATGACGGTGATGTGATTTACATCATCGGTGTGACGCGCGACGAAATGGGGGCATCGGAATATCACAGGATGCTTGCGGAAGACCAGGGGGAGCCGGGTCACTTCGGAGGGCGGGCGCCCGGACTGGATGTGTCGATGGCGTTGACATGGTACCGGGCAATGAATCGCGCGACCGATGCGGGATTACTGAAGTCTGCACATACACCGACGGTCGGCGGCCTTGGCGTCGCACTTGCACTATGCGCTCTCGGCGGCGATCTGGGGGCGGATGTGGATATGTCCGCCGTGCCTCTTGACGGAATCATGAGCGATGATGCCGTCCTTTTCTCTGAATCCAACAGCCGGTTCGTAGTGACCTGCACCGAAGAGAAAGCGTCGGCGCTTGAGGCCATTTTCGAAGGCCTTCCCATTGCACGAATCGGCACGGTGAACTCAAGCGGGCGACTGACCGTCAGCGGCAAGCGCGGCCGCAGGATCGTGGACGCGGATCTCGCGAAGCTCCGCAAGGCATTCAAAAAAACACTTTGGAATATCTAGATGAAGTACGAACGTTTTGAGGATCTGCCGGTCTGGCAGGATGGAATCGAGCTGACCGTCAGCGTATTTACACTGACCGAAGACGAATCATTCAGGGACAAGGGGGATCTTGCCAATCGACTGCAGAGGGCCTCGCTTTCCGTTCCTAACAACATAAGCGAAGGCTTCGAGCGAGGTGCGACGCAGGAACTGAGAGCTTTCCTTTACTACGCGCGCGGCTCGGTGGATGAGGTCCGCTTTGTCTGCCATATGATTAGATGCCTGGAGTGTTTTGAGCACATGAAAGCCGGGATTTCAGATCTCGAATCAGAAGCAGAATCGATTTCCAGACAACTCGGTGCATGGGCTGACAGTCTCGAGAACACCGATTTTCGCGGGCAACGATATCTTGCGGATGCAACCGGCGAGATGGCGGAAAGGGAAAAGAGAACAGCGGAGTTCAGAAAGAAGATTCGCGAAATCAACGACCGGGCTGCCGGGAAGCGCAGGCAGGATCAGGCCGACTCATGAAACCGAAAATCCTAATCATTACCGGATATGGCGTTAACTGCGAAGCAGAGTCAAAGTACGCATGGGAGCTGGCCGGAGCGGATGTCGACCTCGTTCATCTGAACGACCTGATTGAAAATGCCGGCCGCCTGCAGGACTACGCCGGACTGATGTTCATAGGCGGGTTCTCCTACGGGGACCATATGACCTCCGGCCACGTCTTCGCCCGTCGTGTTAAGCATCACCTTCAGGAAGAACTGCAGAAGTTTATCGATGCAGAAAGGGTCGTTCTGGGGATTTGCAATGGATTTCAGGTTATGACCAAGATGGGCCTGCTGCCCGGACTGAACGGCGGGTACTTCGACCCGAAGGTCGCCCTCATGCAGAACGAGTGCGGCTGTTTCCAGAATCGCTGGGTTGAACTTGCCTTTGAGCAGACTTCAAATTGCGTCTTCACAAAGGGTCTTGATCGCATGCCTCTGCCTGTCCGCCATGGCGAAGGGAAGCTCTTCACCCCCGACAAGAAGATATTTGCGGAAATTGAAAGTGCCGGATGTGTCGCATGCCGTTATGTGGACGGAACATCGGGAAAACCGACGCAGGATTTTCCGCAGAATCCGAATGGATCTCTCAACGCCATCGCGGGCCTCACGGATCCCACGGGCAGGGTCTTCGGCATGATGCCTCACCCCGAAGCGTATCTCTTCCCCGAGAACCACCCGCAGTGGAAACGCCAGAAGCTGGAAGGTGCGCTGCCCGAACACGGCTCGGGTCTCCAGCTGTTTGAAAATGCGGTGAAGTTCCTGCAGGGGTAGTGCGGGGAGGATAACCGCGAAGGACGCGAAAGTGCCCCGAAGAGCCACCCGAAGATTGAGGCAGATTTATCAGTCTTTCCCTGGCCGCAGGAGGCTCTTTCGGGCAACCCCAAAAAGAAGACTTTGCGCCTTAGCGTCTTTGCGTGATCAATCTTCCCTTGTGAGCAGCCCGTCTACTCCCCGATGACTGTCACTACGATCTGGCGGTTGCGGGGTTTGTTGTCGCATTCCAGGTGGAATATCTGTTGCCACGTTCCCTGTACAATTCGTCCGTTGCTCACGGGGACGGTAAGGTCCGGGCCCATCATGGTCGCTTGAAGGTGGGAGTGACCATTGCCGTCGTGCCACGCGAGTTCATGTCCGTAGGAGCGGCTTGGCGGGGCGAGTTTGTTCAGCAGTTCGGGCAGGTCCCGTTCGAGGCCCGGTTCGAATTCGATCATTCCGACTGTCGCGGTACTGCCCACGTTGAAGAGATGTGCAAGCCCGGCCTGAATGCCGGACGCGGCAACGATGGCCTGGACGTCGGCATCGATGTTATGCATGTCGCCGTTTCCGTGGGTGTTCAGGTTGATGTCGTCCTGATAAATGGCCATGGCTCTACTCCCGCTGAGTGTCGGGATCGCTCATCAGCGCCTCGACTTCGCGAATGCTCCCCTTGCTCAGAACCTGATCGGCAAAGGCTCTCGCACGGACTGTATCGACCTTCAGGATCTCGGCCTGGACTACGGGAATAGACGACGCGAACATGCTGAGCTTGCGGAGTCCGATGCCGATGAGGAACGGAATCAATCGCTTGTCCTGAGCAATATCTCCGCAGATAGACAGGTCCTTTCCATGACGCATGGCCGCGTCAGCCGTCTTCTTCATGGCTCGAAGCACGGCGGGATGGTGTGACAGATAAAGATCGGACACCTGCTCGTTGGTCCGGTCGACAGCCAGCATATACTGGATCAGGTCGTTTGTGCCTATCGACAGGAAGTCCGCCTCCCGCGCGAGCTCATCGATGACTTCAATCGCGGACGGAAGTTCAATCATGACGCCGAGAGCCACGTTCTCGTTGAACGGCACGCCTGATTCGCGAAGTTCGGTTTTGCATTCTTCCACTACCGCGCACGCGTCTTCGTAGTCATCCAGAGATGCGATGAGCGGAAACATGATTCGAGCCGGCGCGTCACAAGCCGCCCGGAGGAGCGCGCGGAGTTGTTCGCTGAAAATGTGCCGGTTGCGGAGTGAAAAACGGATAGCCCGCAATCCGAGAAACGGATTGGCCTCGCTGACGTTCGGGAAATAGGAGAGCATCTTGTCCCCGCCCACGTCCAGCGTACGGAATGTTACTTCACGTCCGTCCATCTGCTCGATGATCTTACGGTAAATCTGAAACTGTTCTTCTTCTGACGGGAAGTTGTTGCGGACAATAAAGGGAAACTCGCTGCGATAAAGCCCGATGCCTTCCGCCTTCAGCGTCAGGGCAATCGCGAGGTCGCTCAGCAGGTTGACGTTCGCCATCAACCGCACCTTCTCCCCGTCGGCTGTGAAGGTCTCGTCTTTGACGTCCGGTTGGGCTTCCGCGCTTTGAACGGTCCTCTGATGCTCATCAAATGTCGCAAGGACTTCAGGTGTGGGAGATAGATAGATGTTCCCAAGGTTGGCGTCCATGATGATGTCTGTCCCTTCCGGAATCTCCAGAAGGCGAACATCGTCGACGAGCATAATAGGAATCTGGAGAGAACGGCCGAGTATCGAAAGGTGAGAGGTAATGCCGCCGCCGCGCAGAATCATGCCTTCGGCGCGCTGTGCCACGTACTTGACCACGTCGGAAGGAAGAGGGTCTGACACGATGATGATACGTCCATCGTAGTCAACGTGTTCAGAGTCGGACCCCATCAGGTTTCGAAGAAGCCGGTAGCCGACGTCCTTAATGTCGTGGACCTTCTCTCGAAGCAGGGCGTTCTGACTTTGCGAGAAGCGCTCGACATATTGATTCACAACGGATGTGATCGCCTTTCCCGCCGCAGTTCCTCCTGCAATCAGTTCGCGGATGGACCCGGAGAACTGCGAGTCCTTCAGAATCAGGAGGTGAGCGCTGAAAATCAGCGAGGCAACATCGGCAAGTTTCTCTTCCGTTTGTTCCTGCAGTTCCCGGATCTGCCCTTCCGTTGCCGAGAGCGCTCGCTCGAAATCCTCAAGGGACGCGGGATGGTCATCAAAGTCCGGAGCGATCAGGACATCATATTCGGGGGCGTCGATGATGGTTGCCTGTCCTCTTGCCACGCCGCGGCTGGCGGTTTTCCCTCGAAGAAAAGTCAGTTCGCCGGTTTCACGACCTTTGTGCGCCCCCTGGGGGCGCTCGCGGTAGACGCTCATCAGGGCGTTGGCGTTCTGGATAGTGGAAGCCATCTGGGCGGCTATTGCTCTCAGCGCCCGGGCGTCCGTGTCATCGAAATAACCCGGTTGCGGATCCTGAACCACGAGTGCTCCGACTCTCTCCAAACCTCGAAGAATGGGCACAGCTAGAAACGCCTGATATCTTTCTTCATTGATTCCGGGGATGTATTTGAAATTCGGATTTTCCGCGGCGCGGTCCGCGCGAATGGAGCGAAGTTCCTTCACAGCAAGCCCCGTGATTCCTTCGCCGATCTTCAGGCGGACGTTTCCGATGGCGGCTGGATCGAGGCCCTGATTGGAGCGAAGGATGAGATCCTGCGTCTCCTCATCAATAAGATAAATTGAGCAGACCGCGGCCTTCATATGCCACGCGACGGTGCTGACCACGGTCTGGAGAAAATCGTCCAGACTGCTCGTTCGTTCGAACAGTGTCGCCAGTTCCGCGATGTCGCAGATGAGATTGACGGGGTCCTTTGCCATTATGACAGGCCTTTCCGGATAGTTGCCTGAGAAATCGAAGTGTATTCTAAGCTCAAAAAGGGTACGGCGCAAGGTGTAGGCCCTGATTGCTTCAGAGGGCCGAATCTTGACTTACTTCATGGAATCGCTACATTCTCCCCCTTCTTTTTTGCCCGATGGTGTAACGGTAGCACAAACGGCTCTGGACCGTTCAGTCTAGGTTCGAATCCTAGTCGGGCAACCATTTCCCCCATTTTGCCTCTCCGCGTCAGTACGCGACCCAACTCGACTATTCCTTAGAGAATTCAACATTGTGCGCGGCTGTCACCGGCATGCAGGCCGCCAGAGAAATCGGAGAGGATGTAGGGGAAGCATTCTTCGAATAGTTGAAAGCGGGAGAGCCGGTGACAAAATGTGTGTTCTGTTGCCTCGTGATCAGTTGGCTCCGTCGCGAATGAGATCGATGGGAACAGTTACTTGGGTCGCCCCCTCTGGTGGTCCTGAGAGGTCAGCAGTTGAGGAAAGATATAGTCTGCAGGCAACTCAGGTTCCGACACCTGGAGCCTCTGCCGCGACGAGACACATATCCACAACCTCCAGGGGTGTTATCGTAGGCTCCTTCTCGAGCAGACATCACAGCACTATGGCCTAAGCGCTCTGCTTCAAGACGACGCATCACGGCCAGTGAGCTGTCGGGCAAGATGCAACAGATGTATCTCGATCTGCTTGAGCAACGAGCTGCCGCGTCAGGGCTCCAGCTGTAGTCCATCGCATGCCGATGTCTCATGCGCGTCTTCACAAGCAGAAGGAGGCAGAAAGTGACTTCTGTCACAACAGGCAATCACCTTGACTTTCACTCCTGCGGGAATAGGTTGTTGCGAACTTCTCCTGTATCACTGGAGAACCTGTGAACAGAGACCTATGATGGAACGGACGAACCAGAAAAAGGCCTGCTTATCTCTAATTGTGCTGGCCGCCGTAATAGCCGGCTGTGGTGGCCGGGGTGTAATCCGGCAATACGAAGAGATAAACATATCGCCCACTGTGAGCGGCCCGAGCCTTGCTCCTTCCGGACAAGCGGCACCCGGGTTCACCTGGACCGCACCCGAGGGATGGAAATCGATTCCGGCGAGCGGCTGGCGGCTGGCGGCATTTGAAGTGGAAAAGGATTCCGGAAAAGCTGTCTGCACGATCATTACTCTGGAGGGCGATGCCGGAGGGCTGGCAGCCAACGTGGAACGGTGGCTCGGACAGCTCAACCTGCAGGCGCCGCCAAGGGATGAACTTAACGAGATACTCGCGGGGGAAAAGCGATTCAGGACAGATGCGGGTTTTGAATCCATGATGGTCGATCTCAGCAGATGGACCGAAGGTGATGATCCCGCGCGAACTTCCATGATCGCCGGCATTATCGCCGCCGGACCCCAGACTCTTTTCATCAAGCTGACGGGGCCGCATACGCTCCTCGCAGAGGAGAAAGCCAACCTCGAATCTCTCTGCGAATCCATTGCACGGAAACAGTAGAAATATCCGCATGTCAGACAGCAGAACCATCTTTCAGAAGATCTTTCGCCGGCTCACGTCGCTCAGGCTGACGGTAATCTGTCTCGGATTCCTGATGGCATTGACGTTGTGGGGAACGCTCTATCAGGTCGACAATGGCCTCTTCGCGGCACAGCAGAGGTTCTACCGGTCGTGGTTCTTCCTCGCGGGTGGATTCCTGCCGTTCCCCGGCACCCGGCTTGTGCTGACCGTTCTGTTCGTCAATCTCCTCTGTGCGATGGGCTTTCTGCTGAAGATGAAGGTGCTTCGCTGGGGCATTCTGCTGATCCATCTAGGGCTCGTACTGCTTCTCGTCGGAGGATTTGTCACGTTCTATCACGGGCAGGAATCCTATCTAAGCCTTCGTGAGGGCGAGGGGTCGAATCTGTCATCGGACTATCGTGAATGGGAGGTCGCCATCTGGAAGGGCGGCAACGAGCGCCGGATCGTAACGGCAATTGACGATGCCCTGATCGAGGAGGGAGCATCTATTTCTCTGGATGGACCGGGCATCACGCTGACCGTTCAGGAGTATCATCCTAACGCCACGCCATTGGGACCGATGCAGGTTCAATCAGCACAACGCCCGCTGAACGGAACAGGCATTGCCGGACTGCAGAAAGCGACCCGAAACAGGGATCCGGAGAAGGACGTGCCGGGAGGCGTGTTTATCGTAAGCGCGCCGGGCGGCGAGAAGGCCCTGATTCTTCTGTTTGGCAATGACAGCAGGCCTGTGGTCTTCAACGCGGGCGACGAGGACTACACCTTCGTTCTGCGAAGGAAGAGACAATCCCTGCCGACGGTCGTGAAACTCATCGATTTCAAACGCGAGATGCATTCGGGTACGGGCATGGCGAAGAGCTACTCGAGTCTTGTAACCATTCTTCCGGGCGGTGTTGAGCGTCAGGTTCTGATTTCGATGAATAAGCCGCTCCGGTACCGCGGCTACACTTTCTACCAGGCGTCGTTTTCCGAAACAGGAACGGGACAGGAAATATCCACCCTCGCGGTTGTAAAGAACTACGGAAGACTGGTGCCGTATATTGCCACCACCGTAACAGTAGTCGGACTGGCCCTCCACTTTCTCGGCATGCTGATTATGAAGGCTCACCGCAAGAAGTTGGCAGTTGCACTGCTCCTGTTTTGCGGGCTTGCAGGAACGGCTTCAGCGGACGTCCATTCGGTCGATAGCTTTGCGCGTCTTCCGGTTCTTGAAGGCGGGCGCGTGATGCCGATGGATTCATACGCGCGGCTGAAGCTGCTGCAGTTCTCGGGCAAGAGCACGTTCGACCGAAAACCTGCCGTCGAGTGGCTCGCCCGCGCGGTCTTCACGCCGGATCAAACGCGGGAGAGCAAGGTGTTCCTCGTAGACAATCCTGACGTGCTTCAGGCGATCGGTATTCCGACCGAGGAAAGAGGCCGGCACTCCTATAACGATCTCGCCCCCGCGGCAGCGAAGCTCTTTGAACTGGCTCAAGCGGCATCGGGGATGGAGAAGGAAGCGCGCACGGTTGTCGACAACGAGATCCTCCGACTGCAGAACAACCTGATGGACTACTCGGCGCTCCTGGGCAGTTTCCGTTTCGCCCAGCCGCGTGACGAGTTCCGCGTCAACAACGATGAACTCAGAGAAAAGCTGGGTTTCGCCGCCGACAAAGAAGAGTGGATGTTCGCAGACATGCTGACGGTCGCATCGGCTCTGGCCCGGGTCATTGAAGATATGGACCTGGTCGACCAGCAAGCATGGACTCCCGCGCAGAGCGAGGCCTTCACCCTTTCATCGCTTTTGTACACATGGTCGCAGCACTACAGCAATCTCCCGATCAGGATGATCCCTCTTCGCGGGCACGGAGATGACGTGTGGTTGTGTCCCTGGGATATTATCGGGCTGGGATTTCAAGATCAGGCGGATAGAGCGGCTATCGGCGATCTGGTTGAGATGGCGTCCGCGTACCGGCACGGGGATCAGGCGGCGTTTGACGCGGCGGCCGAATCATTCGAGGATGAAGTCTCCGCCCGTCTTGGCGAATCAACGCGTGCGAAGCACATAGAGAGTGAGATATTCTTCAACAAGGCCAAGCTCTTCTACCGGGCGGAATGGGCTTACGGGCTCGCCTTCATTCTGGCGCTGTGGTCGATCACCTCGCAACGGAAGTGGCTTTACCGGATGACCGCCGCACTGATTGTCCTCGGCCTTATTCCCCACACCGCAGGCATACTTCTGCGCATGCAGATCATGGGGCGTCCTCCCGTAACGAATCTCTATGCCACATTCATTTTTGTCGCGTGGATATGCGCGATGCTCGGGCTTATTCTCGAGTACTTCCAGCGCAACAAGGTCGGCCTGTTCGTGGCGGGATTGTCCGGTCTCGCGCTCTTGCTTGTGTCCGGCCGGTTCGGCACGGAGGGCGACACCATGGGTGTAGTCGTGGCCGTTCTCGATTCGAACTTCTGGCTGGCGACCCATGTGGTCTGCATAACAATCGGATACGCCGGATGCTTTGTCGCGGGCGTCATCGGACACATCTACCTTCTGCAGGCGTTTCATAAAAAGGAAGACGATCCGGTCCTGCTCCAGACCTACGAATCCATGTACGGCGCGCTCGCGTTCGGTCTGACGTTCGCTTTTCTCGGAACCATGTTGGGCGGTGTCTGGGCCGATCAATCGTGGGGCCGATTCTGGGGCTGGGATCCTAAAGAGAACGGCGCCTTGCTGATCGTCCTGTGGTCGGCGATCCTCTTTCACGCGCGTATGGGCGGGATGATCGGATACGTAGAAACAGCCGCGGGCTGTGTGCTGGGCGTCATCTGGGTCCTGCTGGCCTGGCTGGGAGTTAATCTCCTCGGCGTAGGCCTTCACTCGTACGGCTTCACTTCAGGTTTGGCTGGCGCCCTGTACCTGAGCATCACCGTCGAAATCCTTTTCGTCCTCATTACCGTCGGATTGCTTCGACGTCGTTAGGACCGGGGAAGAATCGGAATTGCCCGCAGGCGTTTCAACCTCTAGGATACACGGATTCTGCACTTCTCCGGAGGGATAGACGTGAGTATTGGCGAGTGGATTGCGAAGGTTGACGGATTCATCTGGGGTGCGCCCCTTATGGTGCTTCTCGTCGGCACGGGCCTCTATCTGACTTTCAGAACGGGGTTCGTTCAAGTCTTCGGATTCAAGCACGGCCTCAAAGTCCTCTTCGGCCACTACGACCGCGAAGATGATCCGGGTGAAATCAGTCACTTCAGGGCTCTGTCAACCGCGCTCTCCGCGACGATAGGTACGGGCAATATCGTTGGCGTTGCCGCCGCGATTCTGGCCGGCGGTCCGGGCGCTGTTTTCTGGATGTGGATCACGGCGATGGTCGGCATGGCGACCAAGTTCGCGTCATGCACACTGGCTGTTCATCATCGCCGCATCGATGAAACAGGTGAAGCTCACGGCGGACCGATGCACTACATCGAAATGGGCATGGGTCCCAAGTTCAAGTGGCTGGCTGTTCTCTTCGCGGTATTTACCGCCGTCGCAAGTTTCGGCATCGGCAATATGTTCCAGGCCAACAACGTGGCCGCCGCGGTCAACACGATCCTGAATGGACACGAAGCGGCTTCATCACAGTACCTTAATGCGATCGTGGGCCTGATCATGGCCGGGCTTGTCGCGGTTGTCATCATAGGCGGCATCAAGCGTATCGCGGCGCTGGCCGCGCGGCTCGTACCCTTCATGTGTGCGTTCTACATCATTACAGGTTTGATCATTCTCTTCAAAAACGTCGGGGCCATTCCGCACGGCCTCGCTCTGATCTTCACGCAGGCGTTCACCGCTCCCGAAGCCGTGACAGGCGGTCTGCTGGGTGGCGTTATCCGGTCCGGCGTCTCGCGCGGCCTCTTCTCAAACGAAGCAGGTCTTGGATCTGCCGCGATGGCTCATGGCGCGGCGAGGACGAACGAACCGGTTCGTGAGGGACTGGTCGCCATGCTCGGACCGTTCATCGATACGATCGTCATCTGCACGATCACGGCGCTGGTTATCATTTGTACGGGCACGTACGAGATGGGCTACGCGAAGGGCCAGCTGACCAGCGCGGCGTATGAAACAGCTATAGCAGGATCCGGACGGCTGGTCTCAATTTCCATCATCTTCTTCGCTTTCTCGACGCTTGTTTCCTGGTCATACTATGGCGACAGGGCCGTCGACTACCTGTTTGGGAGGAGGGCGGTGCCCTGTTACCGGTGGCTCTATGTCGGTTTCGTGTTCCTCGGGGCTATCATGAAGCTCGGGCTGGTCATCGATTTCTGCGATGCTATGAATGGACTTATGGCTATTCCAAACTTGATCGCGCTGCTGGCGTTGTCGCCTGTCGTGGCAAAACTGATCAAGGACTACTTCCGCAGGATGCGGCAGGAGAGCCTTCTCTAGAAACACACGGCAATGACTTCACAAATTGATATCCCGGGATACGAGATCATCGAGAAAGTCGGTGAAGGCGGCATGGGTTCGGTGTGGAAGGCGCGGCAGTTGTCACTGGACCGAATCGTGGCGATCAAGATTCTCTTTCTTCAGTCGCCGCGTAATGAGAAGACAATCGAGCGCTTTCATCTCGAGGTCAAAGCCGCGGGGCGATTAAAGAACTCGGGCATTGTTCAGGTGTATGACGCGGGTGAGCGCGAAGGTTACGCGTACTGCGTGATGGAATATGTCGAAGACTCCACCGTCGGAGAGTGGATCGAGAAGAAAGGGCCGTTCTCGACGACTCACGCGCTCACGATCGCGCAGGGGGTCGCGACAGCTCTCGCCTATGCCTGGGAGCACGCAAGCCTCATCCATTGCGATATCAAGCCCGACAACATCATGATCGATCGTGACGGAACGATCAAAGTTGCTGACCTCGGACTCGCGAAGATTATCGGCAGGGCGAGCGGGGATCCGGACAAGGACATGATCACCGGTACCCCCAACTACATTTCGCCTGAGCAGGCCGGGGGGAACCCCGATCTCGATTGTCGCACGGACATGTACGCGCTGGGTTCAACGCTCTATCACATGCTTACGGGGAAGATGCCTTTCGCCGAGTGCAATGAGATGGAGGCGTTGGATCGCCAGGTGAACGGCCGCCTGGATGATCCTGTTGATATCAGGGCGGAGGTTTCGCACCCCGCCGTGTGGCTGATCGAGAAACTCATGGCCAAGGACCGTAATCTGCGCCACAGGAACTGGGACGAAGTCCTGGCTGACATTGAAGCCGTTCTCGCCGGAGGTATGCCCAGGGGCGAGGCGCTGGCGGATGGCGCGAGCACGCTTCGCCGAAGCGCAAGCAGAAAGCGGCCGGTCCAGGTGAAGCAGAAGGCGCCGATCAAGATTGTGTCTTCGGGAGCGGCTCCTCAGAAGAAAGTGGTGCTCAAGCCGGGAGCGGCGAGGGGCGTGCCGATAATTCCGGAAGAACCGCGGAATCCTCTGGCGGGTGCGATAGTTCAATTAATCGCTCTCGCTGTAGTAACTGCGGTTCTCTACGTCGCTGCTTTTCTCACCATTCCGGTTCTTCGCGCGTCGAGATCCGGGAGCGTGAAACACGAAACTGCCGGAACGGAAGCTGAGTCGTCAAGGTATCCTCACAGCATGTCTCCACAGGACGTTCAGAGCGAACTCCACGCGGAAGAGTCTTATAGGGGAGATGAAAGAGATACAGAATTTACGGAAGAAGAGGACGTGGCCGAACCGGCTTCGAAACAAACCGGTCCATGGAAGAATCCGGTCTTTATCGAGGGGGCCAAGGCTTTCAACCGGGCGCTGGACAACTACAAGCGCTGTCAGTCAGGCGAACTTCCAAAGACTGCATTCAAACAGGTTGAAGAGGATTTTCGCTATGCCATCGAGAAGTTCAACCAGGTAAGGAACATCGCGCCGGAAGACGTTCCTATTGCGGAATACACGCGCCAGTCCTATGAACTCATATCAGCCTGCCGTCAGCTTACTTTGCTCGGGCCGGAAGCTATGGCCGCGAAGGAGTCGACAACAACGATACCTGACAAACCATCTGCGGCCGATGCGTTCATGAAGTTTGCGGACGCGAAAATTCAGGAGAGCCAGGGGACTTCCGCCGACGAAATATCCGCATCTTCTGTTTCCACGCCCTTTCGCGAAGTCAAAGGAGGTCTCAACCTGGGTCTCAACTGGGATGCTTCTTCGACGGGCGCCAAAAGACAGATCGTGGCGGATCTGCAGCGCGTACTCGCCGGGGCGACGCAAGCCAGGATTGAGTTGTCGCCGAATCCGGACCACATGATCTTTGAGGGCGTTACATACCTGATGCCCGCCGCAGAGGCGGCGCGCGTCTCCGGCGGCGCATTGCCCGCGCGCAATCCCGTGGTGAACCCCGGCTTTCCTCGAGGGAGTTTCTCGTACTACTCGTTGTCCGGCGACTACGGAGAGGAATTTGACACGCTGCTTCTGATGACCGACAAGGAAGACAAGGTGGCAGGGGTTCAGTTGGTGAGCCTGAAAAGCCGTCCCAAACCGCTTCTTCCGCACGGCTTCTTCAATGGATCGACAAAGACCTACAACTTCCTGCAATCCCGCTCAGTTCGTGGAAACCAGGAGAAGGTCGGAACGCGCACAATGGTGAAAGACGGGAATGTGATTGTGGATTGTGAGATGATCACGTCATCTGATTTCACATCCCTCGCGCGCACGCGTTTGATCCTTCCGCAGGCGGTTGCCGATGTCATCAGTTATCGATTGAATGCGAAGTAGGCGCGTTAGCCTGCATATTTC
>JAHIZV010000022.1 GCA_018814445.1 Verrucomicrobiota bacterium
ATCAGCGCGAGGATATTGTGCCCACGGATAATTTCAACTAAACCGGCGAGATGACTGGCTGTGGGTGGAATGCCGGGCACGGGTTCGACATGGGAAGCAATCGTGAAGCCGAAGGCATCGGCGAAATACGGCCAGGATGCATGATAGGTAATGATTTGACGGGTAGGCAGTGCCTCGGCAATAGCAGTCCACTCGGCTATCTTTCCATCCAGTTGATTGAGATAATTCGATAGATTGGCGTCGTATGCTTCCCGGTGCGCGGGATCGACTGCGGCCAGCTCGTCATGGATCGTCTGCGCGATCACTTTGCCGTTGCCGGGATCAAGCCAATAGTGGGGATTGCCTTCGGGATGAACGTCGCCCTGTAAAGCCGTGACCTTGGTGGTCGGCCTTTCCAGAATTCGAACTCGTTCCGAGCAATCGACGATATGCAGTATCGCGTTGCGCGAACCATCAATGATGCCGTCCGCCCATTGATCGAGACTGAGGCCGACTTTCAGATAGATATCAGCGCGCGAAACTCTGACCATATAGGACGGCAGGACTTCGACGTTATGGGGGTCTGAGGATGAGCGCGCGATGGAAAGCACATTCACATTGTCACCGCCGACAGCGGCCGCAATGGATGCCAGATCGGTGAGCGATGCGACGACTTCGACTTTCGCGAAGGAGTGCTGCAGGCAGAAGACAAGCAGCAGAAGCGGAATCAGAATATATTTTTTCATTTCGATAGTCTCCTAAAACTGATGCGGTTTATGCGGGCCCATGGAGAATACACACTGCAGAGTAAACGTGTTGATCGCCTCGCCTTCATCCGGTAAATAGCGATCCCAATTCAGCCGGAAGATCGTGGTTTCCTCCATTAGTGCGACACCGGTAAAGAGACCGATCGACCGATCCCATAGCTTCTCCCCCGCATCATTCGGTTCAGGCCGCTGAAAGTGCTCGAACTTGAAGCCCACATTATAGCGTTTGCGAATGGTATAGTCGGCGAAGAAGTAACCGCCGGAAGGTTTGAGATGGCTGGTTGATACGGAGCCTGAGGTTGCGAGAGTTGCTTCCTCCCGGTCGAGGCCGAAGAATTCCGCCTGCAGAACCAGGAAGTCGCGGGCGTTGCGCCAAAGTTTGGCTTTAACATCCACTCCGAGCAGTATTGAAGTCGTCTTCATCTCGACATTGTTGACACCCTGCGCGACAGAGATTCCGATTTCGAGCGCGGAAGGATCTTGCAGCAAAAAGAAATTCGACCAGCGGCCGACAACACAGGGACGCGATTCATCCTCTTCATCGGGATGGAAACTTTTTCCCTGCAGAATATCCACGGCGAGCGTTGAGGCAATATCTCCGGGCAGGGGCAACAGATAGGAAAGCTGTCCGCCGGTTTCATTGAAAGCTTCTTCGCCGGGCAGGTAGGCTTCCATCACCCGGAAACGGGTAAGAAAGGGATAGGCATGGCAGTGCACCTGATTCAGTTTGCCGAACCCCACGCGATACTTACCAGCCTTAATGGAGAAACCACGGGGCAGACCGCGAAAGATTTGAAGGTATCCTTCTTCGACTTCGATTCCGCCTTCGGCGATACTAAAGACACAAGTTCCTCGAGAGAAGGGGTTCAGATAGGTATCGGCCACAATTTCGGTTTCACCGAGGGCGATTTGCGCGCGATCCCGATTAATATCCGCGGGATCGTCGGTCATAAAGGTTCGCATCTGACCCAAAACGGAGATGTCGGGATTCGTGACACCGGCCCCCGCCGACAGAGAAAACAAGAGACAGAGCGCGCAAGCATAAAATGCTCCGCGAAAGGGGGAAATATGATTCATCATTTAACCTCTTAGTAGTGATTGAGCACGAACAAGAACACTTGGAGTTCGACGCTCAAGTGAGTCAAGAAAATTCGTCTGAGGAAAAGAGGTTAGTGAGAAGGAGGAGCGCGGGGAGCAGAGGAACGGGGAATAGAGAAAACCGAAATGGACTGCGGAACGGGAACGGGACGGTCCGGCAACAGCGTCGGTTCATCGAGCACGGTCTCCGGCGCGTTAACCGCAACAGACAGAGCGAGAACACACAGACTGCATCGAGCGTGTTCCTG
>JAHIZV010000023.1 GCA_018814445.1 Verrucomicrobiota bacterium
AAACCCCGCCATGGTCGAGCCTATACCTGAGGATGAGATGCCTGCGGAAATGCGCCCGGAGGCCGAAGAGGGCTACATTCCACCGCCGGCGCCAGTCTCTGAAGAAGCGGAAATTGTGATCGAGGAAACCGTCCCTCAAATAGTCGAAGAAGTGCCGGAAGGTTACCTGATCCCCGGCCGCGACAGCGTGGCGGCTGAGGAGGCGGAGGAAGCTGATGTCGTGTCGATGAACGCGCTTGCGGAGCCTGTGCCTCCAGTGGCGGAGGAGCCTCAGCCCGAGAAGAAGTCGAAGAAGAAGTCACGCAAGACGAGGATCGCGTCCTCCGATGAAGACCTCAACGCCCCCGTCGGCTGGTGAGAAGGATGCCGGAAGATCCGGTATCAGGATCGCACTTCCAAAGAACGGCGCGATTCTCGACTGAAACCACGCCAGCGGCTTGAGATAAACTGCAGCTACTATCACCTTCTTACCGTCGAGATCGGAGGAGGCATGCTCGCTGAAGTTCGCGCCGCCTTCCTGAGTTCAACAATACGCTGATTTGTTTGCGTAGGTCGTTGATTTGCAAAGGGCGTGATCTCGATTGGCGTGTCCCGATGTTGAACTCAGGGGTGTAACGCGGCCCTTCAGAGAACGGCTATCACATTGTTCAATATGCTTTAGGGTCCCGCAGCACGCACACATCGAAATCCGAAGTCCGCAAATCTGTTTGCCGGGCCCCAGTAGTTCCGGTACGAACATCGAGCGTAGATGCCATAGTTGTTCGGCGGAAAGGTGCCGATCGGGCTGGTATTTTCGTCGAAGTCGGGATGGTATCCCCTGGTCGGGCTGACATCATAGGTCTCGTTGGTTCGACTCTTGTAGTTTGCGCGACTGTGGGTGATCAGGTCGGAGTCCGACCATGGAAACCTGCCTCCAACGATGCCGCCACGCGCTGCTTTCTCCCATTCCGCCTCGGTCGGCAGGCGGTAGCCGTTTGCCGTCCATTTGACGCATGACGATGAAATATCTAACGAAGGTGCCGGTCGAGTGGCAGGCCATGTAATCAAACCACAACTGGCTTCCGGACAGCTCTGTCGTTGACTGCAGACGATACGCTAATGAGCTGAGCTCATTTGACCACGTGACCGTCCTGTCGTGGCCTCCGTCAGTGAATGCAGTCACAGAAGGTCCGATAAGACGAAGGAACTGTACCGGGCTATCCTGTCCGTATGAGCCGGACGCCGCGATATTCACCGCCAATAATGCCACAGCCAGGATGACGCGCGCGCCGCACATACATAGAATTCCCCGCTAACGGCTTCCACCAGTAGTCTATTTTTCATCAGGCCTGACCACAAGCTGAAAGAGAATCAGAAACTAGAAGTCAGTATCTGTATGCCGGCCTTCAGCGCTCTGCCCTCTGACTTCTGACTTCTGACTTCCGACCTCTGTCTTCAGCCCGGCCTGCCCCGCACACCACTGAGCCTGCTGAGCGATGCCGATCAGAATCTTGACGTCATTCTCGGTCAGGGATCCGCGAGAGAGAATGCGTCGCAGACCCATCATCATGTGAGGGGCCTTGTCCTCCTTCATGAAGCCGATATCGAGAAGCGCCTGTCTCCATTTCTCGAACATCAGCTCCCGAAACTCTGAGTCAGCCTCGGTGGAGACTTCTGTGGATGCCTCGAATTGGCCGGAGGCAAGAAACAGTTCGTATGCACAGACCATCACGGCGTGTGACAGATTGAGTGATGGATAATTGTCGGTCGAAGGGATTTCAATGATCTGCGTACACAGGGCGAGGTCCTCGTTACAGAGACCTTTATCTTCCGGTCCGAACAGGATGGCAACCTTGTTGCTCTGTGCCTTCTGCACGAGGAAAGGAGCCCACTCCCGCGGTGTCTTCGCGTGTGACCGGTAAAAACCCTTGCGCGCAGTTGTTCCCGCGACGATCGAACAGTCGGCCACGGCATCGGCTGTGGTCGCGAACTCCCTGCGCTGGGCCAGTGTACCGTCGGCGCGATAAGCCAGCCTGACCGCCTCATCCCAGTCCACATCGTCGCGCGGCGCGGCGATCGCGAGGTCTGACAATCCCATGTTCTCCATCGCCCGGCAGACGGACCCGACGTTGCCCCCATACAAGGGGCTTACGAGGACGACTTTGATATGATCCAGTTGCATACCGCGTAACAGCGTAGGCAGGACGGGTGACTTGTCCACTTTAAAAAGGGCGGCAGCCTCACCTTCGGCGGTCATGGGTCACTCGCGCTCCGCGCTGTCATGGAGAACCTTCGGTTCCATCAGTCAACGACAGACTCGTTCGCCGAACACCCAATGACGCGATCCCGCGGCTGCGGGAGAGCTGCTGACTCAATGACGGGACGGTAGTCCCTGATGTCCAAGCACCCGTCCATTTTCATTTCTCTGGACCTTATCGTGACCCATATGTATACGTAATCGTTCCTTATGAACCGGCCGCAACCGGAGGTGTGCTATGGACGAACTTCTAAAAATGCTTAAAGAGAACGCGCTGGAGAAAGCGGAGAATCTGGCAAAGATGTTGGATATGCCCGTGGATGAAGTACGCGCGAAAATACGTGAATACGAGGAAACGGGCGTCATTCGCGGCTACCACGCGATTGTCGACGAAGACAAACTGGATCTGGACCGTGTAACAGCCGTAATCGAAGTCAAAGTGACTCCGGAACGCGATGGGGGATTTGACCGTATTGCCAAGCGGATCAGCAAGTTCGAATCAGTGAAAGACATGTACCTCATGTCGGGAACATACGATCTTCTTCTTTTCGTCGCGGGGCCGAATCTGAAAGAGGTGGCCTCCTTTGTCAGTGAGAAGCTGGCAACAATTGAAGGCGTCACATCCACTTCAACTCATTTCATGCTTAAAACGTACAAACATCACGGCCTTCTCATGGAGGCGCAGGACGAGTATGAGCGGCTCAAAGTCACCCCGTAATCTGATTGCACGGCATCTTCTGGATGTGCCGCGGTCGGGTATTCGCGATTTCTTCGATATCGTGAGTACCATGAAGGACGTGATCAGTCTCAGTATCGGAGAACCTGATTTCGATGCCCCGTGGCATATTCGCGAGGCTTCCGTGTTTGCGCTGGAGAAGGGGGCCACGAGCTATACGTCGAATCTCGGGCTGCTCAAACTGCGTCAGGCAATCTCCCGCTATGTGAACAGCAATTTCGGTGTTCGATACGATGCCGAGAAGGAGATCCTCGTGACGGTCGGCGTAAGCGAGGCTCTCGATCTGGCCGTTCGGGCGCTTATCAATCCGGGCGATGAAGTACTGTATCATGAGCCGTGCTACGTGTCGTATGCGCCGGTGGTTGCGTTCGCCCATGGGAAGCCGGTTCCTGTAGCGACCAGTATGGAGAACGAGTTCAAGCTGACACGTGAGCTTCTGGAAGAGAAAGTGACGAAGAAGACGCGGATACTGATGCTCAACTATCCCAACAATCCGACCGGAGCGGCCATGACATCGGCCGATCTGCAGGAAGTCGCGGAATTTGCCGTCGACCATGACCTGATTGTGATTACCGATGAAATCTATGCGGAACTGACGTACGGGCAGAAACACGCTTCCATCATTTCCTTTCCGGGCATGAGGGAGCGCACGATTTTTCTTCACGGCTTCTCAAAAGCCTGGGCTATGACGGGTTTTCGGGCCGGCTACTCGTGTGCCCCGCCCGAGTTGACGGAAGCGATGATGAAGATTCATCAGTACACGATGCTGTGCGCGCCCATTCTGAGCCAGGAGGCCGCGATCGAAGCCCTTGAAAAGGCGGATCATGATGTCGTGGAGATGAAATCGGCATATGAGAAAAGACGGAAGTTTGTCCACGCCTCTTTCATGGATATGGGGATTGACTGTCCTCTGCCCGGCGGCGCTTTCTATGTCTTCCCGCACGTGGGCGAGCTGGGGCTGTCATCGAGAGAATTCGCGCTCAAACTGCTCGATGAAAAGAAAGTCGCAGTCGTGCCGGGATCTGCGTTCGGCGCGTGTGGAGAGGGGCACGTGCGCTGTTCCTATGCCACTGGACTGGAAGAGCTGAAGGTGGCTATGTCGAGAATAGGCGATTTTGTCGCCCGGCTTCGATGACTTGCGACGGTCCGCAACGACTTACCAACAGGTTGACCCCCTGATTGTGGACAACTTCTCCGGCACTTCCTGCGGGTTGACCCATATCCGCTCACAGAGCAGGGGAAACCACGCACTGAACCGCTTACGAGACGAAGGAAATCTTGCCAACAGATTGACGATAACGTTATCAACAGCCTGTGGAGAAGTCGGTGAGAATGGGGCGGAATCAGTCGCCTTCCGGCTCACCGGAGACGGCATCCTGGATCAGGGGAATGATACGGTCGATCGCGTTCTGAATCAGCACGAGCTGCTGGTGAATCTGCTCAAACCGATCCAGATTCTCTGAGTGTGATTTCTCAAGTTTCTGACGCCTGCGGCGCAAGGTGGTCAGGTCGCCGGCGAGGGTCTCCGCCTGGGTTTTCGTGGCCGCAACGGCATGTTGAAGGGCCCGGATGTGCTCGTCATGTCCATTGGAAACGGCCGTTTTCTTGAGCTTCGGGTCCAGATCGTCCGGAACGGGAACCTGCATGCGGGTTCCGCAATCAGGACACGTAATCATGAGTCCGGCCCCTCGCCGGTCGATCGCCAGTCCCTTTGCACAGGACGGACATTCGAAGAAGATGTCGGAATCAGCGAACTCGATTGGAGCCAAGCTTTGGTCCATCACGTTAAGCCTCCCACGGACTGCCCTTGTAATCATCGTATAGTCTAAGTACCCGGAACGCGCGATCTTTTCAAGAGGTGCCGGCGCTTTATTAGAGGCCTATTTGCTTAAGCGTTTTGGCGATCGATTTTGGGTCGGGATCAACGACGAACGGCTCGCCGGATGCCCGTCGCGCCGCGGCGATATCCTTCATGCCGCTGCCCGTGAGGAGGCAGACTATCCGCTCATGCCTGGAAACCATGCCCTTGCGGCTCATCTTTTTCAGGCCCGCCCAGACGGCGGCGGCGGAGGGTTCCGCGAAAACGCCCGTCATTCCCGCCACTTCAGGAACGGCCGCAAGTATTTCCTTGTCCTCCACTGTCACCGCTTCGCCACCCGATTCCATGACCGCCCTGACTGCGGCAAGTCCGTCCCGTGGTTTGTCGACTGAGATCGAATCGGCAACGGTCCGAGCTTCCACGGGATGAATCTGAAGGTTCGACCACTCGATTTCATCGGGCTGCACTTTCTTCTCTCTCAGGGCGTGCACCGTATTGCAGATGGCCGCACTTCCTTTGGCCTGAATGCAGTCTATCTTCGGCAGTCTGTCCACAAGGCCGAGGCTGTGCAGGTCCTGCCATCCCTTCCAGATTCCGCTGATGATGTTGCCGTCGCCGGTGGGCACCAGTATTCGATCGGGGGCGGTCCGCCGGAGTTGTTCGAATATCTCGAAACTGCAGGTCTTCTTGCCCTCCCGAGTGTAGGGGTTAAGACCCGTATTGCGGTTGAACCAGCCGCGTTCTTCGCAGACTGCGACACACAGATCAAAGGCATCGTCATAACTGCCGCGTACCGCGATGACACGGGCGCCGAATACGAGCAGTTGCGTGAGCTTTGCCGGGGGCGCTGTTTCAGGAACAAATACCACGCAGGGGACGCCGACGTTCGCTGCCATGCACGCCATCGAACTGCCGGCATTTCCCGTGCTGGCAGCGGCGACAACGGTGGCCTGCATTTCTCTGGCCCGGGTGATCGCTACTGCGCTGGCGCGGTCTTTGAAAGACCCGCTGGGATTCTGGCCTTCGTCTTTCACAAAGACATTGTTGAGGCCGATCGAATTGCCGAGTCGCTTGGCCCGGTAGAGAGGAGTGATACCGACTCTCAGCCGGGGAGCCAGCGAGAGATCCTGTACAGGCAGGAGGTGCAGATATCTGAAAATGTCTTTGCGCAGACGGAAGAAGAACTCATCAGGATGCAGTGTGCTCTTCAAGAGTTCATAGTCATACGTGACCTCCAGATTGCCTCCGCAATTTCTGCATACATAGCCGTCGTAACTGCGCGGCTGAGTCGAGCCGCAGGTCAAACATCGGAATCCTCTAGTGAACATTGCCGGTCACCTCCTGAAAAGCTTACGCACCCCTGATCCTAAACATATTCAGACTGCGAATCAAAGGAAGATGTTGAAGGTGAAGATACCGGATCCCGCCGTTCCTACGGCAGAATATGAGTTCCGAAAATTCCCTGCAGCGCGCCTTCGAGATGATGCGGCTGCGTGATGATCACGCGTTGTCCGCCGTGCTCGAGGAAATCGATGGCGGCCTCAATTTTGGGTCCCATGCTTCCCGCCGGGAACTGACCCTCTTCAAGATAGCGCCGGGCTTCCGCGACGGTTATTTCATCGAGTACTTTCTCGTCCGGCTTGCCGTAATTCAGAGCTACTTTATCGACGCCCGTTGAGATGATCAGTACTTCGGCTCCGAGTTCCTTTCCCAGAAGACACGAGGCCTTGTCTTTGTCGATGACAGCCGCGCATCCCTGGAGCATCCCGTTTTCATCTTCGTAGACCGGAATCCCGCCGCCGCCTACGGCAATGACGACCACGTCCTCTTTGAGAAGTTTGCGGACGATATCGAGTTCGATGATGCGAAGCGGCTTAGGGGAGGGGACCACGCGGCGCCAGCCCCGGCCCGCATCCTCTTTCACCTTCCACCCTTCGCTCTTGCTGTGCTCCTGCGCCACCTGCTCGGTCATGAACGGCCCGATGGGTTTTGAAGGATCATCGAAAGCGGGGTCGTTTCGGTCGATGACGACCTGCGTGACGATCGACGCCACATGCCTTTCGAGCTTTCTGCGCCTGAACTCGTTGAGAAGCGTCTGCTCGACCTGGTACCCGATCGCTCCCTGCGTGTCAGCCACGCAGCTTTCGAGAGGGACCTGGTGAAGCTGGTCTCTCGCAATTTCAGAACGAAGAAGTATGAAGCCGACCTGCGGACCGTTGCCGTGCGTGACAACGACGCGGTATCCTTCCTCTACAATGCCCGCGATATGCTGCGAGGTCTCACCCGCGGCCTGGTACTGATCCAGCACCGTCATGTGCTGCGAGTCGCTGATGAGTGAATTCCCGCCGATGGCGATAATGACAAGACGATCGATATGGGCGCTCTTCATAGAGTCCTTCCTTCGTGGCAGTATAGCTGCAGTGAAAGGCTCCGCCAAGGCAGGAGTCACCTGTTGAATCGTGCGACACGAACATGATCATTTGCATTTGTGGTGACATCCTCCACAAACAGTGTAGGGAGTTTCCCGACTTGTGCAAACTGTTCATTTCCTGCAGCATATGTTCACCATGAAGGAGGTCATTGGTTGAGTCCGGAACTGAAATCCAGGATTGCAGCGTCGACTCTGACGATACTTCTATGCTGCGCCCTGGCATCCGTCGTACTCATCTTCACACTCTCCCCGTTTACTCAGGCCAAGCCGACCTCCGAAACGCTGATCGACACCATCAAGTATCAGCGCCTGATGTCCTACAGGATGCAAAGCGTTGAGGATCTGGAAGAGTGGTTCATCGCCGAGCGGGATAGTCTTCTACCTGTCGCCCCTCCATCAGAGGACTTTATCCTTCGCCAATCCTTCGGCTCCGGTGTGATCCCTTACGACGGGGAGGATTTTCCCGCCGAATTCAACAGAGGACTCATTGCGGTCTACGAGTATAGCGTTCCGATTTACCCGGTCACGATTGGCGAAGACCCCATAACTCGAAACGTCGTCTTTCTGAACGCGAAGAATGAGATCATCTATTCTCTGGCTCCTCCGAAGAACTATGACCCCTATGAATACGCTAAGTACCTGTATCCACTACTTGAGATGGGTGTCTATCCCGACTGGTGGGTTGAGTGGCAACTGGCTTTGTGGGATCCCGCCCGCATACAAATCTGCACCAAACTCATCGCGACCGAGAACTTGGAGCATTATCTCTTCGCGGAGAAGACAGTAGCAGAGCTTGCATTGTCATTGCCTGCAAGCGGTGGCGGCCTTTTGATGATGTCAGGTGGAGGAGGTGGAAGCAACGACCTGTGGCTGAGTATTAATGGGCCGGTTCAAGGTGTGACCAACGGGATTGAGGTGGTTGCTCATATACCCGAAGGGTTCACGAATCGCCTGGAAATCTACTCCTGCACAAACCTGCTCGACTGCTGGTGGACCGTTGAGGTCACGAATCTTCCTTCAGCGGGCACCAATCCCGTTATTTGGATGAACACAAACATTGGGTCTGTGAGTCGACAATGCTACGTTGCGGGCAACGCGGACATCGACAGTGATCTCGATACTCTTCCGAACGCGCGCGAAGTGCTGGTTCATCATACCAGTGCCACGAATGCCGACACGGATGCCGATGGGGCAACGGATGGACAAGAGCTGCAGGCAGGAACGGACCCATTAGTCAATCCTGGGGATGCCGACAGCGATGGCCTCTCGGATCACCTCGAGATCGTTCTTGGCACCTTAACTGACTCTGCAGATACAGATCTGGACTGGGCCGGTGACGGATATGAATTCGAGGAGGGAACCGATCCCCTCGATCCCAGCGACGTGCCGCCGCTACGGGTGATCGTGAATGCAGAGCAAGTCTATGCTCCCTCGACGAACCTGAGCATTTCGTTTCCGGGTCTTGTTGCCGAGGATGCCCAAGTAAGTGAGTTGCCAGATTTCAGCAACCCGGAGACGGTTTCCGTGACGGGACAGGCGGTGTATGCCCTCATGCACAGTACAAACGGATGGCGATCCCTGTTTGCGCGAATGCGTCGACCCACGAACGAGATAAGTCGTACACTAAGCTCGGTCCTTATCCTGGACACAGGGAGCCCCGTGCTCACCTCTATTACGCCAACCAATAATCATGTGACGGCCCGACGATGGGTTCGAATCGAGGGAACTGCGACGGATGCAGTCAGCTCCGTGCGTGTTCTGATCAACGGAAAGTGGGCTGACGGTGTATCAACCGGCACCTTCTATGATGCTAGATTCACGCTGGAATCCGGCACCAACATTGTCAGTGTCGTTGCGCTGGACCGAGCAGGGCACAGCGCGACACAGACTCTGGAAGTCGTTCAGGACGCTTCCTTTGATACGACAGCTCCAAGCATCGCGTTCAGTATGCCTTGCGATTACGAGATTGTCGGCGCAACGACGAACTGGTTCCAGTGCACAACGTTTGGCGCTGACAAGAGCCTTTATCTGCGCGGAGAGATCGACGATGAGACCGCATTCGTGTTCACGATGGTGGAAAGTGATGGACAAACGAATGGGCCATACATGGGCATTGTCAACGGAACCCAAGTCTGGAGCATCGTGTCCCTTTTCCCCGGAACCAATACCCTATCGCTGGTAGCCCAGGATGCAGCGGGGAACAGCTCGACCGCCACACATACGGTTGTCCGCAACACGAACTTCTTCTTGCGGATCACAGATCCTCTTCCCTACGAGAATATGGATTCCCGCTCGACGCTTGTGTACGGCGTAGCATCCACAGTTTTCGTCGACGCGACAATTCGTGTTAACGACGTCCAAGTGAATATCACTGATAACACTACTAATGTCACTTTTGTCACAAGTCAATGCGTGCCTCTGAATCTGGGCCTGACGCGGATATTCGGGGTTGCCGAATTGGAAGGACAGAGTTTCTACGTCGACCCCCAGGTAGTCGGATACGAAGTGCTGAAGGATGTCGGCTCGTATGAGATAGCTATCAATGAAATCAGCGGTGAACCCGATGGCGAAGGGTACTCGGAGATCCAAAGCGAGAACGGGGACTACCAGTGGACTGCTCAAAACGGGTTGGCGTTTAGTCGGTGGACAAACACGACCACCGAGTGCTGGTGGGGGGATGGTTGGTCGACCTGCGAAACGACAGAAAATGGTTCAAGCGGTTCATGGGAGAAGAACTCGGTAGGATCTTTGTTCGGATTCGGCTTTGCATCTGTGGTCGACGAGGGAAAGAGTTCCACGCGCGAATGGAGGGAAGAGGACCTCTACCACTACGATGAGAGGGTTACATTCAAGAAACACTGGCCGTCGCAGGAAGTGCAGAACGTGATCTTCCAGTTCGGAGGCCTGTATAGTGGGTACTTCGTTGCGGGTCCGCCAGATCCGACTGAACTTACGTACCGGGGGCAAACCGGGTTCTGGTACAATGGGAATGCAGCATTCATTGTTCCGATCGAAATGGAGACTGAGTACATACTGGGTGCCTCGGATTTCACGTGGCCGATCACTTCAAAACTGATTCTGTCGGATGCGTCCGGAGAATGGTGGGAGAACAGTCATTTCCTCGGCTTCAGTTCTTTCACGAACCATCCTCTTAGCGTTCAGATGGTCCCCGACTACGATCACGACGGCGACATCGATGACGACGACCGGGCAATCCAAGGCTCCGGACAGCCGTTCTACTTCTGGGAGAATGATGACGACGATCAGACCTCCGATGCAAAGACAGGTGGAGACAGCGACGTTCCCGGTGTGGGTTCGGCCGACTCGGGGAATAGCCAGGTCGACGGCACGCGTGATCTAATCGACTTCTTCCCGGTCTTCC
>JAHIZV010000024.1 GCA_018814445.1 Verrucomicrobiota bacterium
GACGACACCCCGATGTTCGTTATGGGTGTTAATCAGGACAAGTACACGGCGGACATGGATTTCGTTTCAAATGCATCCTGTACCACCAACTGTCTTGCTCCGGTGGCAAAGGTTCTGCATGACAACTTCGGCATCACCGAAGGTCTTATGACCACTGTCCATGCCGTTACGGCCACGCAGAAGACTGCTGACGCTCCTTCCTCAAAGGACTGGCGCGGCGGCCGTGCGGCCGGGTACAATATCATCCCGTCCAGCACCGGCGCGGCAAAAGCTGTCGGCAAGGTCATTCCTGATCTGAACGGCAAGCTTACGGGCATGGCGTTCCGCATTCCGACGGCGGATGTATCGGTCGTCGATCTGACCTGCCGTCTGGACAAGCCCGCATCGTATGAGGACATCAAGAAAGCAATGAAGAAGGCTTCCGAAGGCGCTCTGAAGGGCATTCTTGGTTACACGGAGGATTCCGTGGTGTCGTCCGACTTCATCGGTGACAGCCGCACGAGCGTGTTTGACGCAGGCGCGGGAATCTCCCTGAACGACCATTTTGTGAAGGTCGTGTCCTGGTACGACAACGAGTGGGGTTACTCCTGCAAGGTTGTCGACCTGATCACGCACATGGTTTCGATTGACGGTTAAGAGTTTGGATCTCCGGTAATCAAGCGGACGTCGGGTGAAGCCCGGCGTCCGTGCCGGTTCTGCAAGGGGTGTCATGAACAAGAAGAGCATTCAGGATCTCTCGCTTAAAGGTAAGCGCGTACTCATGCGCGTGGATTTCAATGTTCCGATACAAGACGGCAAAGTGGCCGATGATACGCGTATTGAAGCGGCGCTCCCGACTATCCGTTATGTACTGGAGCAGGGGGCCTCGGTGGTCTTGATGAGTCATCTCGGCAGGCCGAAAGGGAAAGTGAATCCCGAGTTCTCATTGAAGCCGGTTGCGGATCGGCTGGCGGAGGTCATTGATGCGCCGGTTTCTTTCGCCGGCGACTGTGTGGGCAAGGAAGTGGAGAAAAAGGCGAAGGAATTGAAGCCCGGTGGAATCCTGCTCCTTGAGAATCTGCGCTTCCATTCGGAAGAAGAGGGCAAGCCCAACCTGTCAGGCGATGAGACTGATGAAGAAAGGGCTGCGGCAAAGGCTGATATGAAGGCGAAGCAGAAGGACTTTGCTGCACAGTTGGCTGATCTAGGCGACGTCTACGTGAACGATGCTTTCGGAACTGCTCACCGTGCTCACGCCTCGATGGCCGTTGTGACCGATCACTTTGAAGAGCGGGCCGCGGGCTTTCTCCTTGAGAAAGAAATAGAATACCTGGGCAGCGCACTGGCGAATCCGGAACGGCCGTTCGTAGCGATCATCGGCGGCGCGAAAATCAGCGGAAAAATTGACGTCATTACCAATCTCCTGGGGAAAGTGGATTCGCTGCTCATCGGCGGAGGTATGGCCTACACGTTCTACAAAGCGCAGGGCAAGTCCATCGGTGAGTCACTGCTCGAAGAGGACAAGGTTGGTCTTGCCGGGGAGATTCTGGCGAAGGCCGAGCAGAGCAGTACTGAACTGTTACTGCCGGTCGACAACGTGATTGCTGACGCGTTCGATGTGAGCGCCAACACGAAGGTGGTGTCAGCGGACGCCATTCCTGACGGATGGCAGTCGCTCGACATTGGACCGGAAACGCGCAAGATATACTCCGAAAAGATTCTCGGCGCCAAAACGGTCGTGTGGAACGGACCGATGGGTGTGTTCGAGATGGAGCCTTTTGCGGCCGGCACGTTGGCCGTGGCGCAGGCGTTGGCCGATTCTGACGCCGTGAGTATCATCGGCGGCGGCGACAGCGTCAGCGCCGTGAATAAAACAGGTTTGGCGGACAAAATGACGCATATCAGCACGGGTGGCGGCGCCAGTCTCGAGTTTCTCGAGGGAAAGAGCCTGCCGGGTGTTGACGCGCTTTCTGACAAGTAAGGAAACAGAACCAATGAGAAAGCCTATTGTTGCCGGCAACTGGAAGATGAACAAGAACATCGCCGAGGCGATTGATCTCGTCGAAGCGATCAAGTGTGACCTAGCGCAGACCCGCGAAGTGGAGGTCGTCGTATGCCCTCCTTTTACGGCTTTGAAAGCGTGCAGTGACGCGATCTCTGATACGGAAATCAGGCTTGGAGCGCAGAATATGCACTGGGAGAAGAACGGCGCGTACACAGGTGAAATTTCCGCTGAAATGCTGCGCGAGCTCTTCTGCCACTACGTCATCGTGGGACACAGCGAGCGCCGCGAGTATTTCAAAGAGACGGACGAGATTGTGAACAGGAAAGCCAAAGCCGCGCTTGCCGCGAACCTTCGCCCGATCGTCTGTGTGGGCGAGACGCTGGAACAGCGCGAGTCCGGGCAGACGGAAGAAGTCGTCACTTCCCAGGTGAAGGGCAGCCTCGCGGACATCGGCGCTGAGAGTATGAAGAGTCTCATCATTGCGTACGAGCCCGTCTGGGCGATCGGAACGGGCAAGACAGCAACGCCGGAGCAGGCGCAGGAAGTGCACGCTCTCATCCGTAAAGTTCTCGCGAAAATGCTGAATCAGGATGTGGCTGACGGCGTACGGATACAGTACGGTGGAAGTATGAAACCGTCCAACGCGGCGGAACTGCTTTCGAAACCTGATATCGATGGCGGCTTGATTGGAGGAGCTGCACTGGAAGCCAGTTCCTTCGTGGATATTGTTCGGGCCGCAAAAGAAGTGGTCGAGGCATAAGGGGAAAGTTATGGTAATTTTGCGTTCAGTTCTACTCGCTGTTGAGGCGCTCTGCTGCCTCCTCCTGATTGCCTTGGTGCTGATTCAGAAGTCGAAGAGTGAAGGTCTCGGGCTGGCTTTTGGAACCGGCATGGGCGAGACGCTCTTCGGTTCCCGGGCCGGCAATGTGTTGACGAAGGCGACCGTGGTTCTCACGATCCTGTTCCTTGCGAATACACTGTTGTTGGCGGTGATCATCGCCGGACAGAGAGACTCCTCGCTTATCGAGCAGTCGGCCGGTCCGATCACCGCGCCCGCGCCTGCCGCTCCGGGTGAACTCCCGCCGGGAGTGGAGCCGGGGGCTGCGAATCCCGCTCCGCTTGGAATTCCTGACGATACCGGACAGTGATCTGCACAGGTTAATGATGCGTGTCAAAGCCCATACGGCTGAGATCAGGCGCGCGTTATTTGCTGTCCTAACGACTTTCTGCATCCTCGGTTGTCGCTCCGGTAGCGACGATACAGTGTCTTCGGATGAAATGGTCTACTACGGAACGACCTCCCGCATCCGCGGTTTCGACCCCGTAAAGGCAGGTGATGTCGCGTCCTCTATTGCCGCGTCGAAGGTCTATGAGGGGCTGTTTCAGTACGCGTATCTTGACCGGCCGTATCATGTCGAGCCGCTGCTTGCGGAATCACTTCCATCTGTTTCGGAAGACGGCCTCACTTACACGTTCACAGTCAGAAAGGGGATCTACTTTCAGGACGATCCCTGCTTTGTCGAAACAGACGGCAAGGGCCGGGAACTGGTTGCCGAAGATTTTGTCTATGCGATCAAGCGGATCTCGGACTTGAAGAACGAGTCGACCGGCTACTGGGTTTTTAATGATCGCATTGTCGGGCTCGATGAATTCCGCGAGGCGTCGGGAAGTGAAGATCCGACAGACTACACCGTTGCGATTGAAGGGCTCAGTGCTCTTGATCGTTACACGCTCCAGTTAAAGTTGAAGAGACCGTATCCTCAACTCTTGTGGATTCTGACGATGCACTACGCCTTCGCCGTCCCGCGGGAAGCCGTGGAGTACTACGGTGACGAGTTTCTTAATCATCCCGTCGGCACAGGGCCGTATATTCTGAAGACCTGGCGTCGGAACTACCGAATCGAGTTTGTGCGCAATCCCAAGTGGGTTGAGACCGGGCGAGTGGAGTTGTATCCAGGCAGCACCGATCCTGCCGACGGGGATGCCGGACTCCTTGCTGACATCGGACACCCCCTGCCGTTCATCGACCGGATCGTCCAGCGTGTGGTGGACGATCCTTCAACGCAATGGCTGATGTTTCTGCAGGGCGAAATCGAGTCATCCGGAATCTCGCGCGACAACTGGGACGTGGTCATTACGGACGGAAATAATCTGACAGGCGAACTGAAGGAGCGGGGTATACGGCTTCTCAAGGCGGTTACGCTGGATCTCTATTACATCGGGTTTAACATGGACGATCCGATCGTCGGCGCGAGCGACGATCCCGATGCGGACGCAAGGCACAAGAAGCTCCGCCAGGCTCTGACCTGTGCGTTCAATACGGCGGAATGGATTCGTTTCCACAACGACCGCATCACGCGTCCGACAGGTCCGGTTCCTCCCGGTGTCGCAGGTTACGCGGATAAGGATCCGATGTTTCCGTTCGATCTCGCGCGTGCACGACAGTTGCTCAGGGACGCGGGTTATCCGGATGGACAGGATCCGGCGACAGGAAGGCGGCTGATTCTTACACTGGAACTGGGTTCCGCGCAGAGCCCGGAATTCAGGCAATCGACGGAGTTGTTCGCCAGCTTCATGAACGAGTTGGGCGTCGTTATCGAGGCCAGCTACAACAACTGGCCAACCTTCCTCGGGAAGATGGATCGCAGGCAGGCACAGATGTACCGCCTCGGGTGGGTAGCCGACTATCCTGATGCCGAGAACTTCCTCCAGCTGTTCTACGGTCCGAACAGCTCCCCGGGCCCCAATCACAGCAACTACGTGAATCCCGATTTCGATGCGCTGTATGAGAAGGCGCGTATCATGCAGGACGGTCCCGAGAGAACTGAACTCTATGCGCGGATGGCCGACATAGTCATTGATGACTGCCCGTGGATATTCACAGCAACCCCGCTGTCATACGGCCTCCACCACGCATGGATCAGGAACTACAAACACCACGATTTTCCTTATGGAATGATTAAGTACTATCGGATTGATATGGATAGACGAAAGAAGGAGGACACTCAATGAGTGACTCTTCCGCCACCTTTGCCGCTGAACTTAGTCGCCAAACTTCGTCGAGGAATCTTGCTCATGCGGTTCTTCTCCCATGGAGGTCCGAATGCTAGCGCACGAGAAACTCCATGTGTATCAGAAGGCTTTGTCGTTTGTGGGTCGCATGAGCGCGTTCTCATCAGAGTGGCCCAAGCGTCATGCGGTGACCGACCAGTTGGCGCGTGCTTCGGAGAGCGTGCTCACGAATCTTGCGGAGGCGGCTCGAGCATGGGGGAATGCTCGCAAGGTCCTGAGATTGGACTACGCTCTTGGCTCTTCAATAGAGTGTGCAGCGTGCATAGATATAGCAGAGATAAAGGAGTTCGTCCGCAAGGAGGCGGCGGAGGATGAGAAGCGGGCGCTATGCGAGATAACCCGGATGCTATTTGGGTTACGAAAAGCGTGGCAAAGGTCGGGTGTCTCTGAATCACGTGAGGAGTATCAGGGGGGCGAGGGTAACTCTTGCTTTCACCATGAGCAGTTGGATCTCTACCGCGCGTCACTTGATGTTGTCCGTTGGTTGTCAAGGAAGCCGGAAGGCATTGGTCTTTCAGACCGGACCTATCGGCAGCTGGATACTTCGGTTACCAGCACGGTTCTGAACATCGCTGAGGGCAATGGTCGATTTGCCACGCTAGACAATTGCAGGTTTCTTGATATTGCTCACTCCACCGCCGTGAGAGCTTCGACGCTAGTTGACCTCCTTTCGGTTCGAGAGAGAATCAACCCGACTGACGCCTTGCTAGGAAAGGACATCCTATTGCGGGTGACGCAGATGCTGAATTCCATGAGCGCAGTCAAGAAGCGGCAGTATCTGGAAGGCACAGAGACTGGTTCGACGAAGCTCAGCGCCGAAGTTCGCGACAAAGGTTGGGCTCAGAATCCTGACATTAGCCGGTCGACAAAGTTCAGCGACAAAGTTCGCGACGATGGTTCGGATATGCCGGAGTCATATTTAATTCAGTAACATGCTTAGATTCATCATCAGAAGAATGTGGCAGATGATACCTACGTTGCTTGGTGTCATCATGATTACGTTCATCCTGTTTAACGTAGTCGGCGGAAGTCCGGCCGCGATGACGCTGGGTAAGCATGTCACCCCGCTGGCCCTCGAGGAGTTCGACGAGGTGCGCGGACGGAACAAGCCCCTGTTCGTCGGAAATTGGACGAGTACTCGTGCTTACGGAAACTTCGATTTCGCGACAACGATAGGAAGCTGGAAATCGGTGGATGGGGCGGACTCCCTGTCAGGTGAAGACAGCGGAGGACTCATTCTGAGAAAGGACGCGTTGTATCCCGTTCCTTTCGCCTTTCCTCCGCGCGCAAATGCGGCGTACCGCTGGAAGATCCGATACAGGCTGAAAGAGGGGCCGGCTGAACTCATGTGGCGGGACGCCTCGACCGCGGAATCCCGGTCTATCGCTCTTGAGCCTTCATCTGACTGGCGAACGGAGTACATCCGTTTCGAAACGGGGGAGCATCCCGGCAACCTGGAAATGAAATTCGAATTGTCGGGGAGTGATCTTGAGATCAGCAGGTTGGAGCTGACCAGGAAAACGGCTCATTTCTTCGACTCGCAGCTCATGTTCTACCTTGCCCAACTGTGTCCACTCGGCATCAGGGACACGGAAGCCGGAGGACGTGTTCTCTATTGGAAGGGAGTGGATCTGGGGACTTCCAGCAACACGAATCAGCGAGTATCCCGGATGCTTAAAGACGGTATTCTGCCTTCGCTGAGTTTGACGATACCGATCTTCGCTATAGGTCTCGTTCTCTCGGTCTCGCTGTCGCTCGTGTGCGCGTTCTTCCGCAATCGTCTCATCGACCGTCTTCTCGTTGTGGGTTCTGTCGTCCTGATGAGCGTCAACTACATCATCTGGATTGTCGCCATGCAGTATTGGCTGGGCTTCAAGTTGAGCTGGTTCCCGGTATGGGGTTACGAGTCGCCTTACTATCTTGCACTTCCGATTCTCATTGGCGTAGTCAGCGGCCTCGGCGGCAGCGTCAGGTTCTACCGGACGGTTATGCTTGATGAGATGTACAAAGACTACGTCCGGACCGCATTCGCGAAGGGCGTCAGCCGTCCAGTCGTTCTCTTCAAGCACGTACTGAAGAACGCCATGATTCCCATCCTGACGAGTTGCGTGATAGCCATTGCCTTCCTTTACACTGGGTCCCTGCTGCTGGAGAGTTTCTTCGGGATTCCCGGGCTGGGTTACATCGGCATCAACGCGATCAACTCGTCCGATATTGATGTCATCCGCGCGGTCGTGCTGATCGGGGCCCTGATCTACATGGCGGCGAATCTTCTCACGGACATCTTCTACGCGCTTGTAGACCCGAGAGTGAGGCTGGGATGAGTACTCAGATGGACAACGTCAGCGCGGAAAGCCGCTCGCTTTGGGGCGATGCCTGGCGCCGTCTGCGGAAGAACCGGCTCGCGCTGTGGTGCCTGGTGGTAGTTGTCATTTATACCGTGACCGCGTTCTACGGTGAGGTGCAGTACCGGTACTACCAGTTCAAAGACGAGCAGCCTTCGTATCAGCGTCCGGATCTCGACAGCCAGTATCTTGCCCCGAGTCTTACGCGGGTGCTGAAGGGTGAGGATAGAGCGGGGCGGAGCGTCGTTAAAGAACTCCTCAGGCATCCATGCGGGACGGATGGACTCGGACGGGATGTGCTGGCGAGGCTGGTGCAGGGAACCCGTATCGCGTTTCTTGTCGGCATTGTCACGTCTATCATCGCGATACCGATAGGCGTCATCCTGGGCTGTCTCGCCGGCTATTTCGGCGGGAAAGTCGATGACTTCATCGTATGGCTCTATACCACCATGGCGTCAATCCCCGGCCTGCTCTTCATTCTCGCGATCGCGATGGTCGTGGGGCAGGGCCTGCTCGGCGTGTATCTGGGTATCGGTTTGACCACGTGGGTTGGTCTATGCCGCCTGATTCGCGGAGAGGTGATAAAGCACAAGAGCAGCACCTATGTCACAGCGGCAAGGGCGCTAGGATTGGGGCACGCGCGTATTATCTTCCGGCATATTCTTCCGAATGTGTTCCATATCGTGATCGTAACATTCACGATCCGCTTTCCACAGGCGATCAGTACCGAGGTCTTCCTGAGTTTTCTGGGTATCGGCGTTCAGGGAGAGCCTTCATGGGGCATCATGATCAGCAACTCGCGCCTGCGTCTCTGGCAGGGCGTCTGGTGGGAGATGACGTTTGTGACGATCGCTATTTTCCTGGTTGTGCTTGCGTTTAATCTGCTCGGTGATGCGTTGAGAGATGCGCTTGATCCTCGGCTTCGGGAAGCCGGGTGAACATCGAACATTAAACATCAAACATCGAACATCGAATGGAAGAGGAAATGGAAAGACGGTTTGACTTGGAAGACAGGCTGTTGGATTTTGCCGCGGAGGTTGTCCGTTTTGCGGAGAAGATAGATCGCTCCATGTCGGGCCGGCATATCGCTGACCAGTTGATGCGTGCCGGGACGTCTCCTCTCTTCAACCATGGCGAGGCGGAATCCGCGGAGTCGCAGAGAGATTTCATACATAAGATCAAGCTTTGCCTTAAAGAACTCAGGGAAACCCGTCGTGCGATTCGTCTGATTCTGAGGGTTCCGTTGTCCAAAGATGCAGAAAAGGGAGAAGCTCTACTGGATGAAACGAATCAACTGATTCGCATATTTGTGGCCAGCATTCGAACAGCCACAGGAAACCTGACAAAAGAGGATACAAGCAATTACACCGTCACCTCTGAACTTCGATGTTCAGAGTTCGATGTTTGATGTTCGATGTTCGATGTTCCCGAAACAGCGATGAAAAACCCGATAATAGAAGTAAAGAACCTCGGCCTCCACTTCGGCCCAGCGTCCCGTCCTGTCCGCGCGGTCGACGGGGTCAGTTTTTCGATTGATGAAGGTGAAACGGTGGCGTTGGTCGGCGAGAGCGGATGCGGCAAGAGCGTGACTGCGCTTTCTCTGGCTAAGCTTGTGAGCGGATCGAGCCGGTATGTCTCGGGCTCCGTGATGTATGACGGCAAAGACGTACTTCAGATGGAGGAGTCCGAGCTGAGATGGCTTCGTGGAAACGAGATCTCTTTCGTATTTCAGGAGCCGGGCATGTCGCTGAATCCGGTGTTCAGGGTCGGCTCACAGATCGCGGAGGCGATAAGGCTCCATCGTAAGGGGGTTGATGTACATGACGAAGTGCTGCGCCTGCTTCAACTTGTCGGAATTCCCGCGCCTGAAAAGCGGATGCGCTCTTACCCACATGAAATGAGCGGCGGGATGCAGCAGCGCGTCATGATCGCAATGGCCCTGGCATGTCAGCCGAGGCTTCTTGTTGCGGACGAACCGACGACCGCGCTGGATGTCACGATCCAGGCGCAGATTCTCGAACTGCTGTCAGAACTTCAGAAGCAGCTTGGGATGGCCATTCTGTTGATCACCCACAACCTCGGGCTCGTCGCGGACGTGGCTCATTCGGTCAACGTTATGTATGCGGGCCGCATCGTGGAACGGGGTCCTTCGCGGGAGCTGCTGAGGAATCCCGAGCATCCGTACACGCACGGCCTGCTGGCTGCTGTGCCCCGTTTGACCGGCAGCGTCGGCAGACTGAAGAGCATCGACGGTTCGGTTCCGCATCTCGCGCAACTCCCGTCAGGATGCAAGTTCCATCCCCGGTGTCCAAAGCGAAAGCCGGATTGTGAAGGAGTCGAACCCGAGTTGAGAGAATCAGGTGAGAATAGGGCCGTGCGCTGTTACTATCCCGTGAAACAGGGACAACATGAAGAACGATAGCGGCAGTTTGTTGAAAGTGGACGACCTGCGGGTTTACTTCCGCTCCTACGGGCAGACCGTGCGCGCGGTGGATGGGGTCTCTTTGAAAGTCGGGAGAGGTGAAACGGTCGGACTTGTGGGCGAAAGCGGATGTGGGAAGTCGACACTGGGGAATGCGATACTCAGGCTTGTGGACATCGAGTCCGGTTCGCTCGATTTCGACGGCACCGACATATCATCGTTTGCGAAGCGAAGACTTACAGAGTTTCGTGAGAAAGCGCAGATGGTCTTTCAGGATCCGTTCCAGTCATTGAATCCGAGGATGACTGTCGGCCGGGCGATTGAGGAAGTCCTCTACGTTCATAGAAAAGGCGACCGCATGGAGAGGCGGCGCAAAGTGGCGCAACTGCTTGAAGCCGTAGGTCTGGATGCCTCATTTGCCGACAGGTATCCGCATGAGTTCAGCGGGGGACAGAGACAACGCATCGGAATCGCACGGGCGCTGGCGGTGGATCCTGTTCTACTGATAGCTGACGAACCTGTGTCAGCGCTCGATGTTTCCGTTCAGGTGCAGATACTCAACCTGCTCAAGGATCTGCAGAAGAACTTCAATCTGTCCTTCCTCTTCATTGCCCATGACCTGGCGGTTGTGCGTTACATGTGCGACAGAATTCTTGTGATGTACCTCGGAAGAATCGTTGAAGAGAGTCCGGCGAGCGAACTGTACGACTGCGCCTGCCATCCCTACACTGAGGCACTTCTGTCGGCAATTCCGGATGTGGACAGAAGTCTTTCCGACAAGGGCAAGCAGGCGCGTATTGTCCTGAGCGGGGATGTTCCATCGCCGACGATGGTGACTCCGGGTTGTCCATTTCACCAGCGGTGTCATCGGGTCCGGCCGGAATGTAAGACCAACGTGCCGGTCTTCCGGGAAATCAGTCCGGGCCATTTCAGTGCCTGTCATTTCGCGGAGGAATTGATGGGGAAGGAAGATGCCGGTTTCCGGATACCAGATGCCGGGTGAAGTGAATCAAGTGGAGATCCAGTGACGGCCATCCGGTATCTGGTATCCAGCATCCGGCATCCGTCATCTGGTTGCCATCACTTCATCCGGTCGCTACACTGGCCCGATTACACCAGCTATAGAGGTAAAGATACACAATGAGAATCAAACCTTTTCACGCCCTGCGCCCTGAACCTGAGAATGCGGCGATCCTGTCGTCACCCCCGTACGATGTAGTCTCGACCGCCGAGGCTGCCGACATTGGCCGCGACAATCCAATCAGTTTCATTCACGTCATCCGGCCTGAAATAGACCTCCCCGAAGACACGGACACCCATGCGGACGAAGTGTACGGGAAAGCGAGAGAGAACTTTCAGCGTTTGATTAAGGATGGAGCATTGATCCGGGAGGCACAGCCATGTCTCTATCTGTATGCCCAGACCATGGGTGAGCATACGCAGTACGGTGTGGTAGCCGTGTCGCACGTCGAAGACTATGAGAACGACATCATCAGGAAGCATGAGAAGACGCGCAAGGATAAGGAAGACGACCGGACGAGGCACGTCTCTACACTCAATGCGAATGCCGGGCCGGTCTTTCTCACGTACCGCGCGGACGGGAAGATAGACGCGCTCACGGCCACAGTAGCTTCAGAGCCGTCTCTGTTCGATTTTGTTGATCCGGCGGGGGTTCGTCATGTGGTCTGGAGGATATCGGACACCTCGGAATGGATATCGGCATTCGGTGATGTGCCGATCGGATACGTGGCTGACGGGCATCATCGTTCAGCCAGTGCAGCGAGGGTGGGGGCAGAGCGTCGAGCCGCGAATCCTCAACACACGGGTGAAGAGGAATACAACTGGTTTCTGACGGTCCTTTTCCCATCTGATCAACTTAACATACTGCCGTACAATCGGTGCGTGCGGGATCTAAACGGGTTGAGCGAGCAGGAGTTTCTCGAGGCCATAGCGAAAGATTTCAGTGTGAGCGACGATGCTGTGCCGGCTCCTTCATCACCGGGGCACGTCAGCATGTATCTTGGCGGGAACTGGCATAGTCTGTCGTGGGATGATGTCGAAAGCGAGGATCCTGTCGCTTCCCTCGACGTGAGTGTTCTTCAGGACCGTTTGCTGGCGCCCGTCCTGGGTATTGACGATCCGCGGAAGAGCGATCGGATTGACTTCATTGGTGGAATCCGGGGCACGGATGAACTCGAGAGGCGGGTGAACTCCGGTGATTTTTCCGTGGCCTTCTCCATGTATCCCGTAACGGTCGACCAACTCATGGCCATCGCCGATGCCGGAAAGATCATGCCCCCAAAGAGCACATGGTTTGAACCCAAACTGCGCTCAGGTCTGTTGGTTCACACGTTGGACTGAACGACGGGTTCAAAGTCTTATGTTTAGCGTTCAAAGAGGGGGGTGTTCTGCCTTTGAACCTTGAACTTGAAACTTTGACAGAAAGAAAAGTGGCGGGAGCGACGGGACTCGAACCCGCAACAACCAGATCGACAGTCTGGTACTCTAACCAATTGAGCTACGCCCCCGCATGAAGCGAGGAGGACTAGAGTATTCGCGAGCCGATCGTTTTCAAGGCCAAAAGAGGAGAAAGTGATTTTTTTGATTCCAACAGGCATGCCTGTTTCTCACTTTTCGGTTATCTGCTAGTCTCATGGCGGAGAGGGATGCGTGTTTCAAAGATTACTACAGTCTGTAATGGTGGGCGCGGTTCTGCTTGGTCTCCCGCTGGTGGGCGTGGTTGTCTCGGGACAGCCTGTCGGGCGGTACCTGGAATTTCCTCCTGTTACGCAGTACGTGGAGCATGCCGGTTTCAACTGGGCCGTGTTCGCGGTTCTGGCGGTGACGATTCTTCTCGCGGTGGGGCCCTTCAAGATCCAGGTGAGCATTCATTCGCTTGGTATGAAGAGGACCGGGCCGGAGCGCAGATTTCCGTTCTGGGGATGGCTCGGACTGGCGTGGATTGCGTGGTCATGGATTGTTGCCTGGAACAGATTTCCCTGGATGGAGATGCTGCAGGCACACACATTTGTGCCACTTTGGGCCGGATATATCGTTGTCGTCAACGCGCTGACGTATCGGCGTCGAGGGATCTGTATGTTGACGCACCGTCCGGGCTACTTTCTTGCGCTTTTCCCGCTAAGCGCCGCTTTCTGGTGGTTCTTCGAGTATCTGAACAGGTTTGTTCAGAACTGGCACTACATTGGTTCGCAGGATTTCTCGCCCCTGGAATACCTTGTGTACGCGACACTGCCTTTCGCAACCGTTCTTCCGGCCGTGCTGGGAACGCATGACCTTCTGGCGACCTATCCGCGTCTATCGGCGGGATTGCGGAATTTCTGGCGTTTGGAGATAAGGCGCGGGAAACGCGCGGCGCGAGACGTGCTATTACCGGCAGCCGCGGGACTTGCGTTGATAGGCGTGTGGCCGGACTATCTTTTTCCCCTGCTTTGGCTGGCTCCCTTGATGATCCTGGTGAGTCTCCAGATTCTTCTTGGTCGTCCCACTGTTTTCAGCGGCGTCAGGAACGGGGACTGGCGCAGGATTTATCTCCTCGCCGTGTCCGCGCTGATCTGCGGCTTTTTCTGGGAAATGTGGAACTATCACAGCGCTGCCAAATGGATTTACAGCGTGCCGTTTGTGGGGCGTTTCCGTATTTTCGAGATGCCGATCCTCGGTTACGCCGGCTACCTGCCTTTCGGCCTTGAGTGCGCGGTAGTGGCGGATTGGTTTCTGGGCTATCTTCAGACAACCGAGACCGAAGAGGAAAATCCGCGTTTTTATTGATGAATCTTGACTTAGGTGCGGTGTCTTCATAGTGTGTGGCCCTTTCTGTGGGCAACGGTATTGCAGGTGCCCGGGAAATGACTTAGTTTGGTGGCTTCCGCGCCGACTCCATGGGGCTGAATGGGGCGCGAGTGCGTGGGAGGCGTGTTGTCATTTTCGGCATCGGCATCCGCCGGAAGTCTTTCGGGTGCCCGATGGTGTAATGGTAGCACAAATGGTTTTGGTCCATTCAGTCAAGGTTCGAATCCTTGTCGGGCAACCAGTTAAGAGTAGAGGAAAACAGAGTGATCATTTTCTCAGGAACATCGCACAGAAGCCTTGCTGAGAAGGCGGCCGCGTTCATCGGTCAGCCTCTCGGTGACGCGACCATAACACGGTTTCCGGACGGTGAAATCTTCGTGAAGATCATCGACAATATCCGGGGCAGGGACGTTTTCATCATTCAGCCGACGTGCAACCCGGCGAACGAGAACCTGATGGAGCTCCTGATCATGATCGATGCCGCGCGCAGGGCCTCGGCCAACCGCATCACGGCAGTGCTTCCTTTTTATGGATACGCGCGCCAGGACCGTAAAGACCAGCCGCGTGTGCCGATCTCCGCGAAGCTTGTGGCGAACCTTCTCGTCGCCGCCGGAGCAAATCGCATACTCACCATCGACCTGCATGCCCAGCAGATCCAGGGCTTCTTTGATATTCCGGTCGATCATCTCTATGCGGCGCCCGTCATAGTGAAGTACCTGCGTTCCAAGGATCTCTCCGACGTCGCCATTGTCTCACCTGACATGGGCGGATTGAAAACGGCGTATGCATACGGAAGCATGCTGGACTCCGGCCTGGCTATCGTGGCTAAGCAGCGCAAGAGCGCGGATGAGGTGGAGGTGACGAATCTTGTCGGGGATGTTGAGGGGCGCAACTGCGTAATCGTTGACGACATGACGAGCACCGCGGGTACGCTGACTGCCGCCGCGGCGATCCTGACGGAACATGGCGCGAAATCGGTTCTGGCTGCGGTCACTCACCAGATGCTGACCGATAAGGGAATCGAAAGGCTTAAAGAGTCTTCCATAGAGGAACTGGTCGTTACGGATACCATTCCGGCCCGGGACTGGAAGGGCGCACCGGTTACGGTGCTGTCTATTGCAGACCTGCTGGGTGAGGCGATCCTGCGGATTCACAATGATCAATCGGTGTCGTCTCTATTCAGAGTGTAGGCGACCTCAGGAGAATAACATGAGCGAAGAAACGAAAATATTGGCAACGAAGCGCGAAGCGGGCGGGACGAGTGAAGCCCGCGGACTTCGCAGAGAAGGCCGGATTCCGGCCGTGGTCTACACGAGCGGCAAAGCGGCGAAGTCCGTCGCCCTGAACGAGCGCGATTTTGAAGCTATGCTAAGGCATCATACCAGCGAGAACGTGATCGTCGACCTCGACATCGAAGGCGATAAAGTGCGGCACGTGCTGTTGAAAGAGGTCCAGCATCATCCCGTCAGCGGCAGTATCCTTCATATCGATTTCTACGAGGTGAAGAAGGGGCAGAAGATCAAAGTCGACATACCTGTTGAACTGGTAGGCGAGCCGATCGGTGTGACCCGCGATGGCGGTGTGCTCGAGCATGTTCTGCGTGAGGTCGAAGTGGAATGTCTGCCGAAGGATTTGGTCGAGCAGTTTGCGCTGGATGTCAGCGGCCTGGAGATCGGCGACCATCTTCTGGTAAAGGATTTGGCCGTGGACCCGTCAAAATACGAACTTCTTACTGACGAGGATCTGGCTGTCGCGGCTGTCGCGGCCCCGCGTCTGGTCGAGGAAGTGACGGAGGAAGAGGGCGCTGAAGGTGCGGCAGGCGCGGAGCCGGAAGTCATTGGCGAGAAGAAAGAGGACGAATCGGAAGAAGGTTAATCCACCAAGGATAGACCCTTTGATATCTGTCCCCGGGGAACAGTCCATTGAAAATAGTCGTTGGTTTGGGAAACCCCGGCAGGGAATACGAGCGTACGCGACACAATGTCGGTTTTGAGGTGATGGACCGTCTGGCGGCTGGAGAAGATGTCCGGTTCCGGAAAAGCTGGCGCGTGAATGCACGGATTGCGAAGACGAGTCTGGGACCGGAGCAGGTTCAGCTCGTGAAGCCGCAAGGCTACATGAACAGGAGTGGAGAGGTCGTGGCTCCGCTGATCAGGAAGCTGGGAAAGCGGGCCAGCGACTTGATAGTGATTGTTGACGACATCGATTTGGAGTGCGGCAGGATCCGAATCCGGGCGAAAGGCGGCGCAGGCGGGCACAACGGTCTGAAATCGATGATAGGTTGTCTCGGCGGCGAAGAGTTTACGCGGATTCGCGTCGGGGTCGGGCCTCGGCCCGATGGAGAGAATTTAGTTGAACATGTGCTCTCGGCGTTCACTGCGGAAGAGCGCAGAAAAGTAGACCAGGGAATAGAACAAGCTGTGGAAGCCGTGATCCACGTCATCGAAGAAGGTGTGGAATCAGGGATGAACAGATTTAATTAGATAGACCGGCGGCGCGGGTCGCGAGGAGGCCACATTGAATAAGTATGAAGGTATGTTCATTCTTCCTGAGCGAATCAAGGAAGAAGCATTGGATGACGTTCTCGGCAGGGTGAAGGCGGAGATCGAGAAACTCGGAGGCGTTGTAGCCAGCATGACGCGTCTTGGGAAAAGGACTTTTGCGCGCGCCATGCAGAAGCAGGACGGGGGGCAGTTTGTCGTCATCAACTTCTCAGTAGAGGGGGACAGGATATCGGATCTGCACAAGCGGATGCTACTGGACGATGACGTATTCCGCGTGCAGATTGTGCGGGCGGAAGAGGGCATAGCCGCAGGCGCATCGGCTGGAGGAGGAGACAATGGTATCTCTGAATAGAGTGATTCTGGCTGGCAATCTCACGAGGGATCCTGAAGTCCGCTATACCCCGTCGGGGAATGCTGTGGCCGACCTGAATCTTGCCGTGAACCGCGTCTACACGGTCAACGGCGAGCAGAAAGAGGAAGTCTGCTACGTGGGTGTGGTCGTTTGGGGCCGCCAGGCGGAGACAAGCGGCGAGTATCTGTCAAAAGGGTCTCCCGTCTTGATCGAAGGTATTCTGCAGTATGATCAGTGGGAAACTGAGAACGGAGATAAGAGGAGCCGTCTGCGCGTAAGGGCGGACAGGGTTCAGTTCCTCGGATCCCCGAAAAAAGGTGAGTATGGAGACGCGCCGCAAGGAAAGCGAAGCAGCAAGCCTCCTCAGGAAGATGTGCCTCCGGCACCTCCAAAGGGTGACGAAGGGGACGACGACGACCTGCCTTTCTAAGTAAAGATAAAGGGAAACAGAGAATGAAGAGACAGAGGTCAAACGGACCAAGAAACAGCGACAGAATGACGCTCAATGACCGCATGCCCGGCAAGCGGATATGTAAACACCTGGAAGGTGTTGAGAACGTCGACTACAAGGATCATGAGCTTCTCCGGAAATTCATGACGGAACGGGGCAAGATCATGAGTCGACGCACTACGTACGCCACCGCGAAGCAGCAGCGGCAAATCAAGCGGGCGATCAGGCGCGCACGGATCATGGGGTTGTTACCGTAATTCAGACAGGACAGGTGATATCATGGTGAAAGAAGTAATCCTTATGGCCGATGTCGACGGCCTTGGAGATCAGGGAGATGTGGTTAAAGTAGCCGATGGCTATGCGCGGAACTTTCTGCTTCCGAAGAATCTCGCGGCTCCGGTGACGGAAGCCACGAGACGTAAGCTGGAGGTCAAGCGGAAGCAGCAGGAAGAAGCACTGGTTGCGGGACTGTCGGCCGCGCAGAAACTGGCGGCGGCCATCTCCGCGGCTTCCTGTACCATTACCGTTAAGACGGGTGAAGAAGGCAAGCTGTTCGGGTCTGTCTCTTCCGCTGACATTGCCGAAAATCTGAAGCAGCAGGGACTCACGGTCGACAAATTGAAAATCGACCTGCCGGAGCCCCTGCGCGAGCTTGGTGTCTTCAACGTAGGCGTTAAGCTGCATCCTGAAGTCGCGGCTGAAATCAAAGTCTGGGTAGTCGAGGAATAAGAACTGATGACGAAAAAGATCACTCCTCATCTGGACACGAAGAGTGATCGTATTCCGCCTTACAGCGAGAGGGCGGAGAGGTGTGTTTTGGGTGCCTCCCTCGTCGATGCGGCGCGCGTGATCGATCTTGCGATCGAGCGTCAACTCACTCCTGAATCCTTCTACGTTCCCGCCAACAGATCTCTGTTTTCCCTCCTGGTCGAGATGAGCCAGAGCGGGCAGGCTGTCGATCTTCTTACGGTGGGAGAACGCCTGCGCGACGCGGGACAATTGGATTCCGTCGGGGGCATGACAAATCTGGAGAACCTGGTCGATGAGACCCCGACGGCGGCTAATGCCGAGCACTATATCGACATCGTTCATCAGAAGTTCGTGTTGCGGGAGATCATCGAGAAGGCGCGCGAGGCGATTGATGAGTGCTACGAAGCGGAGCAGGACGCTGACGAGATTCTGAATAATACGGAGCAGTCGTTCTTTCGCATAAGCGAACTGAAGCACGATGCAGTCCGGCCCTGGGGCGACATGGTCAAGCAGACCATGGAGAATATCGAGAGCATCTTTCAGGGCCGCGTAACTTCATCGGGTATACCGACGGGGTTCTCCGAGATCGACCAGCTTCTTCTCGGTTTGCAACCGAGCGATATGATCATACTGGCCGCCCGGCCTTCCATGGGCAAAACTTCATTGGCGATGAATATTGCCGAGAATGCCGCGATCGCGACTCGAAGTGATCCGGAGGCCCGCCCCGTGGCAATCTTCAGCCTGGAAATGTCGTCGGAACAGCTTGTCCGGCGAATGGTTTGCTCGCGTGCGCGTGTTCCCTCCCAGCGTCTGAGAGAGGGATTTACATCGCCCAAGGACCACGGTGATCTCATGCAGTCGGCCGATGCTCTGCTTAAAGCGAACATCTATCTTGACGACACCCCGGGTCTTACGGCGCTCGAACTGAGATCACGTGCCCGGAGAATGAAACGGCGATTTGATATCGGACTGGTTGTCGTAGACTATCTTCAACTCCTGCACTACCCGCAGTTCGGCAAAGAGGGCAGGCAGCGCGAGACGGCTGCAATATCGGGCGCCCTCAAAGCCATGGCCAAGGAACTGAGCATTCCAGTCCTGGTGCTGAGCCAGCTCAGCCGGGCGCCGGAAACGCGCGGGAGCTCTGCAATCCCGAAGCTCTCAGATCTGCGCGATTCCGGTTCGATTGAACAGGATGCCGACGTCGTGTGTCTCCTAAGAAGACCGTCCAAGTATCCGGATGATCCGGACTTCGATGACAAGCGGCTGGCTATCGTGGATATCGCCAAGCATAGAAACGGTCCCACGGGACAAGTGAAACTCAACTTTGAAGAAGAATATACGCGCTTTGAGAATCGTTCCCGGGAGATGGACCCGATGCACGGTTTTGAGCCCACCATGGGGGAGGATGAGATATGAGGTTCCATGGTGTCCGCCTCCTGGCGGGTGCTCTGCTGATGTTAGCTTTCCAGTCTGCGGCGTGGGCCGTGACAGTGAGGGAGGTTGGCGTCGAAGGCAGGGGCCCGGCACCCGTTGATGAAGATTTCGTGCGAGCCCATATCCTGGTCGCCGCAGGTGATGAGCTGGAAGCCCAGAACGTGGTCCGCGACGTTAAGAGTCTGAAGGATACCGGCAAGTTCTCCTATGTGGGATCGGAGTATGAGCGATCCGGCGATTACGTTATTCTCACCTACATCGTCGAGCAGAAACCGCGCATACGACGCCTGCGCATTGAGGGGGCGGACTACATCGGCAACCACAAAGTGAAGAAGTGGCTCAAGCTTTCCGCGGGCGACGTGGTGGATGACGGGATTCTCGGAGACAAGTGCAGTGAGGCCAAGGCCGAGTATTCGGACCGGTATTTCTACAAAACGAAGTTCTCCTGGAATATCGAACCCATAGCGGGCACTACGGATGCGAACGTGGTCGTGAAGGTGAAAGAGGGGCCGCGCGCGAGCGTCAGACGTATTTCCCTGGAAGGGAACGAAGCCATATCCGACCGCGAAATCAGAGATCGCATGGCTCAGAAGACGTGGCACATCTTCTCCTGGCTGACGAATTCCGGTCTCTATGAAGAAGATCGGCTGTCCGCGGACGTGGAGATGATCAAACGGCTCTACCGTGACAAGGGATACCTTGACGTGGAAGTCGATGGCCCGAAGGTGACTGAGGTAGGCAAACACAAGCTGGGTGTCAGCTACAGCATCAAGGAAGGCCGGGCATACGCGGTCGATGGAGTATCCGTTGCCGGTGTCACTTTGTTTGCGGAAGATGAGATTCTCAATCTGGTCAAGTTGGATGCGGGAAGCGTGGCCTCGATGCGGGTCATTGATCGAACGGCCCAGAAAATCAGGGACTACTACAGCAACCGCGGCTATCTCCGCACACAGGTCAGAAAGCAGCTGGATGCCGACGTACCCGACGGTACGGTCAAGATAGCATATGAGGTGCGGGAAGGCACACTTGCGTCTGTCGGCGATGTCAGGATTCGCGGCAACAAGAGGACCAAGGACAAAGTCATCCGGCGAGAGTTGACCGTATTGCCCGGTGACAGAATGAACGAGGTGAAGGTCGATAAGAGTGAGCGCAGGCTACGGAATCTTGGTTTCTTTGAGACCGTCACATCAAGCATAGAACCAACCGATGATCCCGGACTCTATGACGTGACCTTTGATGTCAAAGAGCAGAAGACGGGTCAGTTCCTGGTCGGCGCGGGCTTCTCGAGTGTGGACAAGTTGATCGGCTTTGCGGAGATATCTCAGGGCAATTTCGATATCAAAGGCTGGCCGAACTTCACGGGCGGCGGCCAGAAGATCAAGCTGCGCGGGCAGCTTGGCACTCAACGCCGGGATATTGAATTTACTTTCATCGAGCCCTGGTTCCTTGATCGCAAACTGTCCCTTGAGCTCAGCGCCTTCCAGCACGACCGTCGCTTTCTCAGTGACGACTACGATCAGAGAAACACGGGGGCCAGCGCGGGCATAGGTAAGGCCCTTGGCGGGTTCAACAGGATGAACGTGACATATGGATATGAAATCATTGATGTGTACAACGTGGATGACTCTGTCTCAGACCTGATCAAGGCGGAGGAGGGCGACCGAAGTAAGAGTTATCTTCGCCTTGGCGTCACACATGATTCGCGTGACCACCCCTTTATTTCGACGCGCGGTTATCGGGCAAGTCTTACAGGTGAACTTGCCGGTGGTCCTCTGGCCGGTGAAACGGATCTTTACCGCGTGGACGCCAGGTACTCGCAGTACTGGTCGGTGTGGTGGAACCATGTGATCAATCTGCGCGGCTGGGGTGCGGCAGTTGAGGAGTATGGGGATTCCGATCATGTGCCGATTTTTGATCGGCTGTTTCTTGGCGGAGGTCGAACAATACGCGGGTTTAACTTCCGCGACGTCGGCCCGAAGGATGAAAGCGGCGAGCCGATCGGCGGGAGGACGGCGGCATACCTTACCGCCGAATATACGGTGCCCATTGTGGACAAAATCCGCTTTGCCGCCTTTTACGACGCAGGCATGGTTTGGGAAGAAGCCTTTGACGCGGACTTCAGCAATCTGAACTCCAGCTACGGCATCGGTATCAGATTCGACATTCCTATGCTTCCTCTTCGTTTTGATTACGCGTGGCCCATTGAGGGAGACGACTTTACGAAGGATGACGGAGCTCGTTTCAACTTCATGATCGGATATGTGTATTGATCAGGCGGGCCGAGTTGATATGCTTCAAACCTGATTTGAGTCCTGATCTCAATCCGGAAAGACTGAGAAACCTGCAAGAAACAAGTGGAGAGAAGCTATGAAGCCTAGCACATTTTTGATCAGCGCAGTTTGCGGCGCCCTGCTTATGGGTTCGGCGGCCACGGCCCTGGCGGAGGAGAAGATCGTCTTTGTCGACCTGGACAGGGCATTCAACGAGTTCTTTAAGACAAAGCTTGCGGACGAACAGCTTCGCGAGCAGGCCGATGAGTACAATGAAGAGCGCGATACGATGGCTGATAAGAAGGCCAAGCTGGAAGAAGAATTCATGTCTCTGCGGGAAGAGTCGCAGAATACGGCGTTGAGCGAAGACGTGCGGGATCAGAAGCGTAACGATGCCGAGGAACGTCTCATGGAGATTCGAGACTACGAGAGCAAACTCCGTCGTTTTGACGATTCACGGAAGCGGCAGCTTGAGGTGCAGGGCCGGCGGATGAGGAAACGGCTTCTTGAGGAGATCAAATCGACGATCCAGGACTACGCACGCAAGAAGGGCTATGACGCAGTCATCGACCTTTCCGCCCGGACCTGGATGGATGTCGAAGTGGTCCTCTTCAATGATGAGAAAGTCGATATTACGACGCAGGTACTCGACATCCTGAACGCCGGGAAGGAATAGAGAGGGCTATATGTCGTTGACCGTTGCGCAGATTGCCGAGCGACTCGGCGGTGATTTAGAGGGTAAAGGCTCAGACGTTATCACGGGTGTTGCCGGCATAAGGGAGGCCGAGAAGGGCGATATCAGTTTTGTGGCGAACAAACGCTACGCGGTCGATGCGGAGGAAACGGGAGCGTCTGCGATCATCGTCGGAAAAGACTGGGATAAGCCCTGTTCTGGCGACATTATTCGTGTCGACAATCCCGATGCGGCATTTGCCTCTATCGCGGGGGAGTTTGCGCCCGAGACCATCGAGTTTGCAGCGGGGATTCATGCCTCTGCGGTAGTTGACCCGTCGGCAACGCTCGGGGATGACGTCTATGTTGGTCCGTGTTGCGTCATTGAGGCCGGGGCCGCAATCGGCGACAGGAGCGTTCTTGTGGCAGGGTGTTATGTGGGCCACAGATCCCGAGTGGGTGCCGACTGTAAATTCTATCCCAACGTTTCAATCCGCGAGGGCTGTCTCATCGGCGACCGCGTTATTCTTCACAACGGCGCTGTCGTTGGCAGTGACGGCTTTGGTTACACTGTCGACAAGGAGGGGGTTCGCAAGAAGATACCCCAGATAGGGATTGTGACTATCGGTGACGATACTGAACTTGGGGCGAATGTGACGATTGATCGTGCCCGCTTCGGAAAAACCCGCATCGGGCGGGGCGTCAAGATCGACAATCAGGTGCAGGTCGCGCACAACGTGGTCATCGGCGACCATGCCGTAATCATTGCCCAGGTCGGCATTGCGGGAAGCACCACCATCGGAAAGCATTCTATCATCGCCGGGCAGGCTGGCGTTGCCGGACATCTCGTGATCGGCGAAGGCGCGATTGTCGGAGCGGCCGCTGGCGTAACGAAAGATATTCCGCCCAAGACATTTGTCTCGGGGTTCCCCGCCATCCCGCACTCCAAATCCCAGCGTCTGCTGGCTCATATTGCGAAGCTTCCGGAGCTCAAAGAGAAAATCTCCGAGCTGGAAGATCGTCTGAACAAGCTCCAGCCGGAAGCCTGATCCGCCTTTGCGTCAGCAGCAGAATAGGCGTAAAGTCTTTTCCGGCTGTCTGAGTCTCTATTTTGTCACATGAAGTGTGACAGCATGGCGCAGTCTGTATTCACCATTGGTTACACATCTATTTTATGGGTAATCACTTACATCTTATGGTCATTCCGTGGCATGCGAACTGCTATTCAACAGACAGAACGTGAGGTGAAGAGATGCAGTTCGATAAATTCACAATGAGGGCGCAGGAAGCGGTTCGCGACACGCAGACGATTGCTGAGGAAATGCGGAACAGCGAGATGCTTCCGGGACATCTTCTGTTGGCGCTGGTCCGGCAGGAGGGTGGTGTTGTGCGTTCTCTGCTGGCAAAAGTCGGCGTTTCCTCCGAGGCGTTGGCATCGGCATTCACCTCCCAGCTTGAGAAGGCGCCGAAAGTGGAAGGAGCCGCCGCTCAAATCTATATGTCGCAGGCAATGAAGAAGGCGCTTGATGCCGCCTTCATGAAGTCTCGTGAGATGGGCGATGAGTATCTCAGTACCGAACATCTGCTGTTGGGCGTGATGGATGCGGCCGACAGCCATGTCCGCGATGTATTGAAGGAGCACGGCCTGACGTCAGATGCTGTCCTTGAAGCCTTGAGAGGTGTACGGGGAGCTCAGAAAGTCACAGATCCTTCGCCCGAGGACAAATATGAGGCGCTCAAGAAATACGGCCGCGACCTGACGGAAGCTGCACGCCGCGGAAAACTGGATCCGGTGATCGGAAGGGACGCAGAGATACGGCGGGTTGTGCAGGTGCTTTCCCGCCGAACGAAGAATAACCCCGTGCTTATAGGTGAACCCGGAGTCGGGAAAACCGCGATTGCCGAGGGACTGGCACAGCGAGTTGTAGCCGGCGACGTTCCTGATGGACTGAAGAACAAGAAAGTCGTTTCTCTGGATCTGGGGGCGATGCTTGCGGGTGCGAAGTATCGTGGCGAGTTTGAGGACCGCTTCAAAGCGTTTCTCAAGGAAGTGACCGGAAGTGACGGACAGATTGTCCTCTTTATCGATGAACTTCACACGCTTGTCGGGGCTGGGAGCGCGGAAGGCGCGGTAGATGCGTCGAACATGATAAAACCGCCGCTTGCCCGCGGCGAATTGCGTTGCATCGGCGCGACCACGCTCGACGAATACAGAAAGCACATCGAAAAAGATCCCGCTCTTGAACGGCGATTTCAGCCAGTGCAGGTTTCCGAACCTTCGGTAGAAGACACGATAGGCATTCTGCGGGGTCTCCGGGAGCGTTACGAAGTCCACCACGGGGTGAGGATACAGGATGCGGCTCTCGTGGCAGCCGCAAAACTCTCTCACCGCTATATCTCAGACCGCTTTCTGCCGGACAAGGCGATTGATCTCATGGATGAAGCGGCCAGCCGGCTGCGCATGGAAATCGATAGTGTGCCTGTTGAGATTGACGAAGTCGAACGCAGGATAACTCAGTTCGATATTGAGAAAGAGGCCCTGAAGAAGGAGAAGGATGAGAAGTCGAGGGAGAGGCTGAAGAGACTTGAAGCGGAGAGGGCGCGGCTTGACGAGGATCGCATGCGAATGAGGTTGCACTGGCAACAGGAGAAGGCGCTCATCGGTGATATCCGCGCACTGACTGAAAGCCTGGATCTGATGAGAAGTCAGGCTGAGACCGCGAAAAGGGAAGGCGACCTGGGCCGGACCGCGGAGATTCTATATGGGCAGATTCCGAATACTGAGAAACAGATAACGGAAGCACAGAAGAAGCTGTCCGTCCTCCAGAAAGACGTCCGGATGCTGAAGGAAGAAGTCGATGAAGAGGACATCGCGGATGTCGTATCGGCATGGACTCGTATCCCTGTCGCGAAACTCCTTCAGACAGAGAAAGAGAAACTCCTTCAGATGGAGGAGCATCTGCAGAAGCGCGTGGTAGGACAGCGTGACGCCGTAGCCGCAGTTTCAAATGCGGTACGTCGCGCGAGGGCGGGCCTTCAAGACCCGAACCGGCCCATCGGCTCGTTCATTTTCCTTGGCCCGACGGGTGTAGGCAAAACCGAACTCGCGCGGGCGCTGGCGGAATTCCTGTTCGATGACGAGCACGCAATGGTCAGGATCGACATGTCGGAGTTCATGGAGAAGCACAGTGTGAGCAGATTGATCGGAGCACCCCCGGGTTACGTGGGTTATGACGAAGGCGGCTATTTGACCGAACACATTCGCAGGAAGCCGTATTCCGTCGTTCTCTTTGACGAAATAGAGAAGGCGCATCCGGAGGTGTTTAACGTTCTTCTTCAGATACTTGATGACGGCCGGCTGACGGATGGACAGGGCCGCACAGTTGATTTCACGAACGCCGTGCTGGTAATGACCTCGAACATCGGTGGAGGAATCATTCACGATACATTGTCGATGGCCGAGAGCGGGAGAAGTGAATAAGCCACAGCGGAAATGGAGCGGAAGGTGCTGGAGCTTCTGAGAGCACACTTCAGGCCGGAGTTCCTGAACCGTATTGACGAGACGATTATCTTCCACAGTCTTTCCCGCGAGGATCTGCGCGCAATCGTGGATATCCAACTGGAGCGACTGGCCGGCCACCTGAAGGAACACGAGATTCATATCGAACTTACCGAAGCCGCCAGGGAGTTGTTGATCCGGGACGGCTATGATTCGGCGTACGGAGCCCGCCCTTTGAAGAGAGAGATACAGAAGAAGGTAATGAATGTGCTTGCCGAGGAATTGCTCTCAGGCAGGATAGCCGCAGGGGACAGGTTGATCGCGGACGTTGCGAAGGAGACACCTGATCGAATCACCTTTGCGCCGGCGGCATCTTGACATATAGTATCGTATAGATGAACACGTTCATTTCAGCAGTCATGGTCATCTGGATATTCTACATGGTTTACTACATCACAAAGGACATGTAGACGGGCGGAAATCCGAGCTGATGAAAAGGGATATACTGGTATCTGTTAAGGCCCTGGTTCCAACGCCGACGGGGTCGGGTGTTTTTCTGAGTAACGGGGAGAAGGTCATAGCTATCTTCGTTGATCACGGTGTCGCAGCCGCTATCACGATGTTCATGCATGGCATTACCAAGCCGCGGCCTCTGACCCACGATCTGATCGGCAACGTATTGGCGGGTCTGGGCGTGACCGCGGAGAAGGTCGTGGTCAACGATCTGAAGGATGACACGTTCTATGCCCGTCTGTACCTGAAGCAGGAGAACGAACTGGGCAGGAATGTAGTGGAAATCGACGCCCGTCCCAGCGATTCCATTGCACTTGCACTTCAGCAGAAATGTCCCATCTACGTGGCAGAGTCGGTGTGGGAAAGCGCCGAGGACATGACGTGGGCCCTCGAGCAGGCCGCGAAAGACTCCGACGACGAAAACGCAGCGCAGTAGTCTGTGTCATCTGGGGCTGGTGTCCCATCATTCAGTCATCAGTTCGCTTCGCGAACGTCATTCACGGCATCATAGTGACCAACGACGCGCGAAATCACGTCCAGGGCAATCTTCCGGCCCTTCAAATCGACGTCCAGGTGATACGACAGAAAAAGGCCGAGAAGATTTCTTATTTCATCTGCCTGGCGCATTTTGACGCGCGTGGAACGGGTCGTGCGCGGATGTTTCGACTTCTGCCATCCGAGTAGGGTGGCCAGAACATCCCTTGCTATGGGCATGCTTGACGAGTCAGCCTCCGACTTGCACTTGCTGCAAAGCAGACTCCCTTCTGCATAGGAGAACCTCAATCGGGTTTCGGTTGGCGATACCTGTCTGCCGCAGCGCGTGCAGTGCGAAAGGCGGGGAGACAGGCCAAGAATCTCCAGCAGTTTCAACTCGAACCAGAAGATGAACGCGGTGCCTGCCCCGTGCTCGTTGAGGTCGTCGAGTGCGGTATCAAGGAGATAGAACAGCTCCCGAACAGGAGCGTGCGGTTGCGTCACGTTCTTAATCAAGGCTGTCACATAGGATGCCGCGGAACAGGCCTTCCAGTCGCGGCGGAGATTGGGACGGCAACTGACAGGTGTGCATTCACGCGCAATGTGTCTGTAGTTTCGTTCCCGCTCGTAGAAGACCAGTTCGCATGTGTAGAAGAGATCGTATTGGCCAAGAAACGGACTTTTCGGTCGCTGAGACCCCTTAATCACAGTCGCGATCTTCCCGTGCCGCCGTGTCAGCCAGGTCACCGTGCGAGAGGTGTTGGAGAAGGCGTAGTAGTCGAGGACTATGGCATCACATTTAGCCAGCATGGCTCACCGGGAATGCGTTGAGACTGTTCGGTGTCATACCGCGAATGCAACAACATGGTGATAAAGCATCAAGAGGACGGAGGTCACTCCATAGTAAATGAGGAGCGCCGTGATATCGTTTGAGGCCGTTACGAAAGGCCCTGACGCAACTGCCGGATCAATCTCAAACTTCTTCAGGACAAAGGGAACAAGAGCGCCGTAAATGGCGGCAAAGGCCATCGCACTGAAAAGGGCAACGCTTACGGCGAAGGCAAGATAGAGAGGGGCGATCGAGGCGACCTGACCGGGAGATGCAAGGATCAGAATCTCCGCCCAGACGCCTATCAGCAAACCACATGCCGTTCCCATGATCAGGCCCGTCGTGAGTTCCCTGCGGATGAGTTGGGAGAGTCTGGTGTGACGCAGTGAACCGAGAGCCAGTCCGCGAATCACCAACGTTGACGATTGAATGCCGGTATTTCCGCCCATGGCCATCACGATGGGAAAGAAGAAGGTCAGCACGATGACTTCTCCCAACGAGTGAAGAAGTCCTTTCAGAATCAGGCTCGTCACGAACCCGGAAACCAGTGTGATGAGCAGCCAGGGGAGTCGAAGCTGGCTCGCCCGCCACGGCGACTCCGACTCGAGTTCAGCATCATCGGAGCCTGCCATACGGAAGATGTCTTCAGACGCCTCCTCTTCCAGAACATCCATCACGTCTTCAAAAGTGATCCGCCCTACGAGTTTTCCGTCTGCATCTGTGACGGGAATCGCGCTGAGGTCATATTTGGTAGCCAGGTTGACTACCTCTTCCTGATCCATATCGACATGGGCCGAAATCATGTCCTTATCAACGACGGAACTCAGTGGTAGAGATCGATTTTCAATTTTCAGCAGGTCCCAGAGACCCACAATGCCCTTGAGATGATCTTTCCCGTCCACCACGTAGGCATAGTGAAACGGTTCATCAAGATCGATCGAGGGGATTCTATTGAGGGCATCCGCTATGGTCAGGTTCTCGGCGAAGGACAGGAACTCAGGCGTCATGATACCGCCGGCGGTTTCCTCGTCGTACTGAAGCAATTCCCGGACGCCCTCGGATTCCTCCCTTTCCATCAGCCCGAGGACTTCTTCAGAACGTGCTTTCGAAAGGTCGCCGAGGAGGTCGGCGGCATCGTCAGGCGCCATATCTTCGACGAGTTCAGAGAGTTCGGCGTTGGTTAGAGACTCGAGAATATCCGATTCCGCCCGGCCTTCCAGCTCCACCAGGACATCAGGTTTCAGTTCATCATCAATGAGAGAAAAGGTCTGTTTGCGGTGCTCGCTGTCCACATGGGTGATGAGGTCGGCCAGATCGGCAGGATGTTGAGATGCGAGGGCGTCGGACAGGGCGTCCCACCTTCCGTTCTCTATGAGGGAATCTACATATTCCCTTTGTATGTATTCATGTGACATGGCCTTCGCGAAGAATATATGCGGCAACTCAAAAGGCCAAGGTGGGAATCAGTTTTCTTCTGACCGGGAGGTCTTATCCATGCGGACGGTCACAATCTGGTGCGCTCGAGCCCGTTCAATGGTGAGCGTGTAACCATCGAACGACAGGACTTCTCCCGGCTTGGGGATGCGTCCCAGTGTCTGAAAAATATATCCTCCGACTGAGTCATACTCCTCAGCTTCGGGAATACTGATACCGAGCAGTTCGTTGACTTCATCAACGGGGAGTCGCGCGCTCAGGATTACAGATCCTTCTGAGAGGCGCTGAACTTTTGTCTCGTCGATGTCGTACTCGTCATGGATCTCGCCGACCAGTTCTTCGATAACGTCTTCCATGGAGACGATGCCTGCCGTTCCGCCATACTCGTCCACGACGATGGCCAACTGCTCCTGTTCGCTTCGGAGGAGCTGCATGAGGTCATTGATCGGCATCGATTCCGGCACATAAGTGACCGGATTGGATGCTTTCAGCACGGGCTGAGTTGCGTCCCCCTGGCTCTGCGACCTGAGAAGCTGCTTGATGTGGAGAATCCCACGGATGTCGTCGAGTGTGTCATGGAATACCGGAAAGCGGGAGTGGCTGGAATCCTTGACCTTGTTCACGGCCTGTTCAACGGTCAATGAGTCCTCAAGGCCCAGAACGTCAATCCTGGGCGTCATGATCTCTCTCGCTATGGTTTCGCCGAATTCGAAGACGCTGCGAATGATCTCGCGTTCCTCTTCTTCGAGATCCTCTTCGCCGGATTGATCGACCAGACTGCGTATTTCGTCTTCCGCCGACGGACGATCAGCCTCGTCTGAAACCGCCATTACGGAGGACAGTAATCGTCGTTCGATCCGGGACAAAGGCCACGACAGCGGAAATAGAAGAATCGTCAACGCTCTGGCCAGGGCAAAAAACACAAGTGTAATCCGGTCGGCGTAGCTCTCCGAAAGGGCGTCGGGAAGGATCTCCCAGAGGAACACGATCACGGCAACGTATACGAAAAGAAGTACGCCGAGAACGAGAGTGTAGGCCGCCGCGTCAGGATGCAGCGCCGTGACGGCTGTGGCAACCGCAAACACCTGGAGGGCGACCGAGAGAATGAGCAAAGTATTGAGAAGCAGATCCCATCGGCTATCCCACTTCGCGAGCCTGAAAGCTACAGAGGGAGACTTCTCCGTAAGACGGGATAGACCAGCTTCTCCGGTGCGGGTAAAGGCCGCCAGAAGCGCGGAAAAAAATCCCGCGCCTATAAGCAGGCCGAGTGACAGCACCAGCCGCGGACCAACAAGCAATGTTTCAAAATCCATGCTACGGAAAGACTACTCCTCAATGTGAACAAGCTGTTGCAGGTAGCCAGAATCCTGCGCCTCTTTCAACCACTTTCGCTCGCGTGCCAGCATTCTTCTTCGTTTGTCCGGCGTTTCGTCCGTTCCGCCGGTGAGGTGATCCCATCCATGGGCGATATACAGGGCGAGTTCCCATTCGAAACCTTCTCGTGCCGCCCCTTCGCGAGAAGCCTGGTCCACATTGACGATGATCTCGCCGGATGGACGAGCTTCATCGCCCGGAAGCGGGTCATACCGGAAACTGATCACGTCGGTAGGACAGTCTTTGCCGAAGTACTGCTTGTTGAGCAGTGTTATTGCAGGATCATCGGTCAGGACGAGGGATATCTCACTCCAGGCCGAATTATCTGCCGGGGCTGCCTGTGCCGTCAGATGCCGCAGGAATTTCCTGAGTCCGGCCGGCTGTATCCGATGTTTCAGCTGGTTGTTGTTTATTTCGATCTTCATCTTGTGGATAGGCCACGCGGCCGTGCAGCATGTTCGTTAGAGAGAATACGAAGGCCTTCTTGATCGTGCTCAGTTCGGAGAGGGTCAGATGGGATTCATCAAGCTGATGATCGGCCAGCCGGCTGTCGACAATCTCGTTAACAAGATTCTCGATGCGGCTCGGAGTTGATTTCTCCATTGAACGGGAGGCCGCCTCAACGCTGTCAGCGAGAAGAAGAATCGCCATTTCGCGGGACTGCGGTTTCGGGCCCGCATATCTGAAATCCTCTTCTTTCACAGCTCGCCCGTTCGCTTTCCCTGCGCCTTCCTTCTTCACGTCCTGCTGCTTCTTCGCGCGGTGGTAGAAGTAAGAGACTATGCCGGTGCCGTGGTGCTGCTGGATGGCGTCAATGATGGGGGTGGGCAGTTTGTGGCGTTTTGCCAGACTGACGCCCTCTTTGACGTGGGAGGTAATCACCAGCGTACTCATGCTGGGTGAAAGATCGTCGTGGGGATTATCCCGATGCTGGCTGTTCTCGGTGAAGAACTCCGGTTTCGTCAGCTTCCCGATATCGTGGAAATAGGCGCAGACGCGGGTGAGTAGTGCGTTCGCTCCTATCTGCTCCGCCGCCGCCTGTGCGACGTTGGAGACCATTAAACTGTGGTGATAAGTCCCGGGCGCCTCAAGCGCCAGTCGCTGGAGCAGGGGATGCCCCATATCAGAAAGTTCCAGAAGGCGGATGTCGGTGGTGATGCCGAAGAGATACTCTAGAAGCGGCAGAATCAACAGCGTGAGGACGGCGCATATGGAGCCGCACAGAAAGCCTGCAACTGCCTGCAGGAGAACGACTGAAACGGAGTGCTGTTGAAGTACACCGACGCTTGCCGCGACAAGCATGCCCGCGAGACCTATCCACAAGCCTCCCCGAAACACTCTTGAACGCTTGCGCACGTCGCGGACGGTGTGTACGGCCACGACTGTCGCGACCATTCCGTACACGAAAACAGGAAAGCTGTTATCGAAGAGAATCGCCGTTGCCATGCTGGTCCAGATTCCCGCCACGAGGGCAGCCGCGCCACCGACCAGGACGGCGGCAAGCAAGGCCGTCAGGGCGACAGGGACAAGGAATTCAACGACAGCCGGCGGAACAGTCCTGATCGTATTGGACAGGTAGAGCAGAGCCCTGGCAGGTGTCAGACCGAGAAGCGCCAGTATGACCAGGAGGAGCACCGTTCTATTCTTTGAAAGGATGTCCGGCTTCAGAAGATGAATGATACCCGTGCACGCCAGCAGAGTGAGCAGCAGGAGTGCTCCGCTTCCGACCATCCGCAGAAGGAGATCATACTTGGACAGATTCTGGCTGAGCGTTTTATCATGCGACTGGAGCTGCTTGAGAATCTGGGGTGTGATGCGCTCGCCGGCCTCGACAAGAGTCGTCCCGGCGCGAACGGTCATCAATATCGGCGCGACGCTTCTTTCCGCCTCTGTCCGCAGGTTCTTCGTCAGGTCGGGTTCGTAAATGAGGTTGGCCACGATGGAGGGACGAATAAACCGGGTCAGGAGTTCTTCGTCGACATGATTGCCCTTCATCAATTTCTGGACGCCGGCAACCGTCTGCGCGAGGGCTTGCTCCGGGAGCAGTACGTTCTCAATGGGGACGCTGCGCTTCGACGCGCCGTCCGCGGAGAGGATGGCAAGTCTTCCTGACGTCGCGACGCCCTGAAAAAGGGTCTTCTTCTCTGAAGGACTGAGGATACCGCGATGCCAGACGGAAGACAGTTCCTCTTTCAGTGCGGCACGCAGATGATTCTCTCTACCCTTTGTCACCAGTGTCAGCAGCTCATCCGACTCCAGATCAGAATAGCCGGTCACGTCCGGAGGAGGGGCTTCAGCTACGCCATCGGCATCCGTGTTTTCGGCGGGAACGGCCCGCAGTTCGATGATGCGGTCGAGGGCGACATCAAAACTGTTTACGGCCGAATTGAAAGGAATCATATTGATGGAAAAAACAGGAAGAACGGCATTTGCCGCCTGCCTCCGAGTAAGTTCCGTCTTGGCGACGTCTTCGCACTCGAAGTCTATGGCTGAGACCACCGTGGCTTTAGCGCGTTGGCCGGGGGCAAGTGTTGTATGTCTTCTGGCCCCGTTGCTGTAGAGAAGCATCAGGGCGCTGAGCCACAGAAGGAGTCCGAGCGCCAGGCCGGTCCATTTGAACGACTTCGGCTGTCTGGTGCGCTGCTGTGAATTCTGTTCAAGCTGCTTCGCACGTTTCGCGCGTGATTTAGATATCTTCATGCTCATGATGTCTCACCGTTGGGCTCAGTCGCGGGCGCCGAGCGGCCGTGTCTGTACGCAAGGATAACCTTCTGCACCAATTCATGCCGGACGACGTCCGCCTCGGTCAGCTCGGTCATCGCGATTCCTTCGACTTCGCTGAGGGTCCTGCGGGCTTCTTCGAGGCCGGAGGTCTTATTCGGGGGGAGGTCGATCTGAGTCAGGTCTCCTGTGATCACGCACTTCGAGTCGAAGCCCATGCGGGTCAGGAACATCAACATCTGTTCCGGCGTCGTGTTCTGTGCTTCGTCGAGGATCACAAAAGCGTGGTTCAGCGTCCGACCGCGCATGTACGCGAGCGGAGCGACCTCTATGACGCCGCGTTCTGTCTGCCTCTCGATTTCCTCCGGCGACATCATGTCGTAGAGCGCATCGTATAGGGGCCGCAGATAGGGAAATACCTTCTGGTGCATGTCGCCGGGCAGAAAACCCAACGCTTCTCCCGCTTCGATGGCGGGACGTGTGAGGATGATTCTGCTTACCTCGTCTTTCAGGAGAGTCGAAACGGCCATAGCCATGGCGAGATACGTTTTGCCTGTGCCTGCGGGGCCGATGCCAAATGCGATATCCCGGTTGCGGATTGACTCGATGTACCTGCACTGACCGATTGTGCGCGGAAAAATGGGAGCCTTTCCCGAGGCCACGTCTATCCGGTCATTGTGGAGAGACTCGAAATCCGCTTTACGGCCCCCGCAGAAAGCCTCAAGGGCGTATAGAATCCCCTGGTCCCGCAACGCGACGCCGCGATTTCGGGCCTGACGAAGAGTATTGATGAATTCGATTGCCCGGTTCGAATCCTTCTCTTCACCCTCTATCTTGAGCCAGGTATCCCTCGAAGTCAGGCGGACCTTGAGGGCGTCCTGAATCCTCGTGCGCATTTCCGGGCTGTATCCGGCCAGGTCCTGGGCTTCGCGCGTATTGTCAAAATGGATAGTCTGCTCGTTCATGGGAAACATCAGGGGGAAGCGGGAATGCGCCGCCGGGCTGTAAGTAGCTCACATATGTCTTTTCTTGCGTCCGACAGTCAGATGTATGATGCCCGTTCCGATATCCCTCCTCAGATGAACCAGATCCGAAACGCGTTCATCAAAGGAAAACTAAACAACATGATGAGAGACGCGTCAATGTGATTACCGAGGCCATCGGGCCGGTCGGCGGCGATAGAATCGTGCGAATAGTGGATGTACAAAGGGGATTATATCCTGCGGATGTCAATGTTTATTCTTGAAAGAGCGGGTGGAGCAGATCGTGGAGATCCGTGAGGGACTGAGGAATAACCTTCGTCTGCCCGAGCACCGGCATGAAGTTCGTATCGCCGGTCCAGCGGGGCACGATGTGATTGTGGATATGCTCGCGAAGTCCCGCGCCCGCGGCATCACCGAGATTCAGGCCCACGTTGAACCCCTCCGCCTTCATGGCCCGCCGCAGGATGGTTACCGATTGCGTCGTGAGAGACATCATTTCAGATGCCTCATCCGGCGTCATTTCTTCCAACCCCGCGATGTGGCGATAGGGGGCGACCATGAGGTGCCCGTTGTTGTAGGGATAGCGATTCATCAACACCAGGCTGTGCTCCCCGCGTTTCAGAACAAGATTGTTGCGATCGTCATCACCATGAATGATTCTGCAAATGAAACACCCCTGCTCTTTCGATTGCAGGATATAGTCCATTCGCCACGGCGCCCACATCTGTTTCATCTCGCCCATCGCTGGGAGATCGAGTAGCACAGGGCGGATTCGCCTGTCAAGGAACACAGATGAACTGAAACTTGTCGCGACTTCCCCGCCGCGCTAGGCTAGGCACTCAGGTGGTCCTTCATTATGCGCCGACAGTTGACAATTCACGGTCTGGTTCTGAGTCTCGCCATCGCGGTGAACGGTGTGCGGGCCGGAAGCTTCGAAACGATGGCCTGGTATGAAATCGAGAGCCGTGGACTGTCCGGACTGGGGCAGCGCGTTTTCGAGCAGGGCAAAGGACAGTGGATTCATGCCCGCAGCGATCATTTCATCTGTCACGCCGGCTCGATTGCGCGGATAGACGAGGTGCTTGCCAGGGCGGAATACGCGTACGGAAGAATGTCCGAGCTTCTGGGGCTGCCGGATTTGCAGGGCAGGGGGCACGTCTTTGTAATTGAAAGTCGCGAAGAGTGGGATCGCGTCATGAGGGAAGCTGGGGCGAGGGAGGAAGGGATTGCCGTTCACGTCGGGCGGGACATGTTTGTCCTGCGGGGAGCAGGAGAAGCATCTGTCAGCATACTCGACGTTCCGCACGAGATGGTCCATTACCGGTTGCACAACGCGCCGCATTTCAGACTGCCCCTCTGGCTCGAAGAGGGGCTCGCACTTCGTTTTGGATGGCGGGTGGCAAAAATGTACCGGGAGAAAGAAGGCTACCAGTTGACGCATGAGCAACCCGCGCTCGGTGCAGAGGAGCTTATCTCCATGCGGGAACTGCTGGAAGCAGAGCGTTATCCCGGGACCCAGGCTGAAATGCGGGCATTCTATCGCGAAAGCTCGGAGCTGGTACACGCCGTTTGGGACAATCTCACGCCCGATCAGTTCAGGGCGTGGATTCAGGCAACCGGGAGCAAAGGGCTGAACTGGGCGGAGGCCCTGAAGACCATGTTTGCATTCGAAGATAAGGACATAACTGCTATGCTCCAGCGCGTGGAGGGAAGAGCAGTGCAGTCGATAACGGAGTGATCATGGCTGAGAACAAGAGCGGAAATGCGAACATTCATCTCTATTGCGGCGATGACGAGTACCAGGTCAGTCATGCCGTCCGCGAATGCGTGAACGCGTTATGCCCCGTGGATCAACAGGCACTCGGACTCGACATTATTGACGGCGCAGTCAACAGCGCCGCTGAAGCGACTGATGCCGTGACGAAATGTCTGGGTTCTCTGCGTACGGTCGGATTTTTCGGGGGACGAAAGGTAACCTGGCTTCGAGACGTGAATTTCATCGGCGAGACGCAGACCGGCAAGGCCAAAGAGGTGAAAGATCGTGTCGCCGTGCTGAGCGCGGAGATCAAGAAGGGACTGCAACCGGACCAGATACTCGTGATAAGCGCGGGAAAGGTGGACAAACGATCCGTGTTCTTCAAGGCATGTCAGAGCGCCGGCGCGGTGACGGTGTTTGCCATGCCTGACAAAGCTTATAAGGCTGAGGAACAGGCGCGCGGAACGGCGGCAGGAGCTTTTCGCGACGCGGGTCTTCAGATCAAATCCGAAGTCCTTGAACCGTTTCTCTCGAAGACCGGCATCGAGACGCGGCAGATCGTGCAGGAGATCGAGAAGCTGGCCGTTTACATGGGAGGCAGACGGGAAGTGACCGTCAACGACGTTGAGAACATCGTCTCTGCTTCTCGCGAAAGCGTGGCCTGGGATCTTGCCGACGCGGTGGGCACAGGAGATCTGATAAAATCTCTCACAATCCTGCGCCAGTTGGTCTTTCAGAAGGAAAGCGAAGTGGGGATCGTGATCTTGCTGGAGAGAAGGGTGAGGGACCTGCTTCTTTTCAGAACATGTCTCGATAAGGGTTGGCTCAGTCTGCAGGGCTCTCCGAAATGGGTGAAGCTGCAGTGGGGCAGCGACCCGGATATCGACAAGCAGTTGTCGCAGATCGAGAATGATCCACGGAGTATGAATCCTTTCAGAGCCGGGCGGCTGGGGCATCAGGCGAGTACCCATTCGGTGAAGCGGTTGTTGCGATGGCAGGCTGAGGTGGGGCGCGCGCACGAAGCGATGGTGTCGAGCGGTCTGCCGCCCAGTCTGATCCTTGAGAACGTCATTCTGCGCATGCTGGGAAGTACGCAGAAGTCGGCTGTCGTGCGGTGAGGAGTTGTTTCCGCTCGGTTGCACTATTTGTTCGATTGACGTAGGATAAACAAAAAGGTAACTTGAACTTGATAAAGCTTATCAGGCTTGTGGAGGGTCAGATGAACAGTGTCACCTCATGCATGAAATATGTGGCGTCAGCTATGATTGCGTTCCTTGCAGTTTCTTCGGGCACCGCCCGTGCCGATCTGCTTCTCGCTGACTACGAGGGCGGCGGCCTTTTCACGGGAGCTATAGGTGCGGCCAATCAGGGCGCGTCCGGCCTCGACCCCTCGGGCTCGAATGATGCCTATGACGCGGGCCTTTTCATGACAGTTGACTGGGCGACGCTGTGGAGCGGAGGTAGCAAGTTCGGCGCGATCGCGGACCTGAGCGGCAATGATACATACTCGTTCGATATCCGCGTTGGTGTCGGCCAACCAGTTGAAGCGGGCGCCAACTTCTATGCCCAGCTCAATGATGCCGGTGGGGGCTATTTTGAACAGTACATCTCACAGACACTGATCCTCGCGGACGGCAACTGGTATCGGGTGAAGTTTCCTATCAGCGGCATGAATAATGTCGCGGCCCCGAATCCCGCGGCACTGACGAACGCCTCCGGTGTCACGCTGGGAATGACGTTTGACTCGGACGGAGATGACTTCCTTTTCAAGTCGGTCGACATCGACAACGTGCAGGTGACACAGGACGGGGTAACGGGGCTTGAAATTACCATAGTACCTGAAGCAAGTTCGCTGGCTTACCTGTTGCTTGGACTGGTGGCCCTGACCGCGAGGCGACTGCGCAGGAAGTAAAGCAGATTTCATCAATCGGGGGAGGGAGTGTCGCTTTCGGGCGGCGCTCCTTTTTTCGATGCAGGTTGCCGGATGTGGGATTCCTGATACCGGATGTCATTGTGAACTGACTGCGCCGAAGCGATCTTCAAGGTCGGACGTGAAGTTCATCCCGCGTCTGTCCCGGGCAATCCAGTGTTCACAGACGGTGATTCTTGTGATCCGGCATCTGACATCCAGTTGGCTACTCGGGTTGAGGTGCTGACTTCTCAGAGCCAAGCAGAATGGCGAGCCAGCGTGTCTCGTCACTGCTCTCAAGTGCGATCTTCACGATCATCGTCAGCGGGACGGAGAGGAGCATCCCAATCGGCCCTAGTACCCATCCCCAGAAAACCAGGGAGAGGAAGACGACAAGCGTCGAGAGTCCCAGGCCGCGGCCCATGATGCGGGGTTCGATGAAGCTTCCGAACACCGCGTTGATGACGATGTAAGCTGTCAACACCACCAGGGACTTACCCGGGCCGTATTGAATCAGTGCAACCAGCGTAGGAGGTATCGCAGCAATGATCGATCCGATGTTCGGGACATAATTGAGTAGAAACGCGACGAGTCCCCAGAGAATCGGGTAGTCGACACCAAGAATGAGAAGTAGAACGGTGGCGCAGAATCCCGTAATCAGGCTGATGATGGACTTGATTGCCAGGTACTTATTTACGCTTTCAAAAAAACCGGCATAACTGCTCAGCGATGCGTCCGGATCCCCGAGCGCGGCGCGGATCTTGGCGGGCATGCTGGAGGCTTCAAGCATGATGAAGATGATGGTAATAAGGATCATGAACGCGTTCGTGAGCACACCGGTAAGGCTGGAGAGAGTTGTCCCGACCATCTGGAAGGCAACGGTCGGATCGAAGTAGTCTAACATTACGTCCGCCGATGTGTTGAACCCCTTTGACTGCAGCCAGTTGATCAGTTCGACAGTCTTATTGCGCAGACCATTCTGGTAGCTGGGTACCTTGCTGAGAAAGTCGGTCAGAGACGTCCCGACAAATGCGCCGACGGTGAGCGCGGCAGCCAGGATGACGACCACAACGACCAGTACCGCGAGAGGTGTGGGAAAGCGACGCTTCTGCAGAAAAATGAGCAGGGGAGCACACATGATCGAAATGAAGGCAGCCAGAAGGAAAGGAACAACAATCGGTGCGGCAGCGCGCATGCCCGCGACA
>JAHIZV010000025.1 GCA_018814445.1 Verrucomicrobiota bacterium
GAAAATTGTGAGGTCTCTGTCCGCCACAGACGTCGCCTCATGAATCATGGGTATGAGCGCCTGCCTGTCCCTCTCAATGGAAAAGCTCTTGAGCGCGGTGTCGCCAGGCGTCTCTGCGTACGCGTAGTTGCCCAGAGAGAAATCGCAACTGTTGATATGCGTTCGACACAGGGCGTAGCCGTGACCGGACCCCGAATCAAAATACGCCTTCAGCACTTCCTTCCGGCGCTCTTCACTGAGCTTGTACAAAGTGGTTGCCGCAGCTTCAGTGAATGCGCCACCGAATCCATTCACGATTTGACGCTTTCTGGATGGGTCGATGATCGCATCGGTGACACCGGACCCGCTTTCCTTCAAAAGCAGGTGTTTGCACTCAGCCAGCCGGTCTCCCGTATCCCGGGCAGTGAGAATCAAAGAGGTAATTCGATATTTCATGTCTGAGAAAACATCTCTAATACTAGTTGCGTACTATTGATTCCTAAAGTAGCCTCCTGTCTTTGTCCAGTACTTAGAGCTAGAAACGAGGCTAGAAAAATGAAATCAAACGCCATTACAGGAACTTCGGACCTGCCCGCGTTCTCCGAGGGTATAGGGACTACACTCGGGGAATACATCACCATCGAGCATCCCGAGAAGATGTCTTCGTTTCTGATGAGCATTGTCGGAAACAGCGACTACTGGCTGTTTGCAGGAAGCAACGGGACGCTGACAGCCGGTCGCCGGAATCCGGATCATGCCCTCTTTCCTTATGAAACATCAGACAAGCTGTTACGTTTTCCCGTGTCGGCCGGTTCCTGCACATGTTTCCTGACGGAGACCGTTGACGGTTCGATGTGCTGGGAGCCGTGGCGGGAGACGATGCTCCCATCGACCATTGAGCGGAAGCTCAGGAAAGACACTCTAGGCACGTCAGTCCGGTTCGAAGAAACGAACAAGTCGCTGAACCTGACCTTCTCCTGGGAGTGGACGACCTGTGATGAGTATGGCCTGCTGCGTTTCTGCTCCCTGAAGAATACCGGATCCGGGCCCGCATCGGTACGCATGCTTGATGGCCTCCACCGTATGCTTCCCCCGGGCCTCGACGTGCAAATGCACGCCCGCCTGAGTTACCTCGCCCAGGGCTATATGCGGCATGAGCAACTGCCTGGTGTACCTATGGCTCTCTATACGCTGAACGCGGCCGTCTCAGATAAGGCCGAACCGTCAGAAATGCTTCGGGCCTCGACAGCAGGATGCGTTGGACTCACGCCACACGGTATCCTGCTCTCTTCACGCCAGTACGACCGTTTCAGAAAAGGCGGGGAAGTGCAGAACGAGGCTGAAATCCGCGGCGACTTCGGCGCTTTTCTGGTTGAGGAAAGACTGACACTTGAGCCCGGCGAGACACGCGAGTGGGCGTTCTTCGCGGACACGGATATTGATCATGCCCGGGCGGCGGTTCTCCTGAAACGTCTCCGCGACGACAAAGACCTGCGTTCAAACCTGATTCAAGCGGCAAGGCACAACAGGGAGGGCTTCCGCCGCCGCATCGCTTCAGCCGACGGGCTTCAGCAAAGCGCGGATCGGGCAGCCTGCACACACCACTTCGCCAACGTGACGTTTAACTGCATGCGCGGAGGAACCTTCGACAATCATTACTTCTTCCCAAAGCAGGATTGGCTGCGGTTCTTGCGATCAAGCAACCGGCCTACAGCCTCCCGGCATGAGTCCAGCATAAGCGAGCTTCCCGAGCAGCTTATGCTCCTCGATCTGCTGGCGTGGGCCGACACACAAAACGACCCGCAACTCAGTCGCCTCGCACGGGAATATCTGCCGCTCACCTTCAGCCGCCGGCACGGCGACCCCAGCCGTCCATGGAACTACTTCGACATAAAACTGAAAGACGACCAGGGGCGCCCCATATTCAACTACCAGGGAAACTGGCGCGACATCTTTCAGAACTGGGAGAGTCTGGCCATCAGCTTTCCGGGTTTCCTGGAGAATATGATTACCGTCTTCCTCAATGCCTCCAGCGCTGACGGGTACAATCCTTACAGGATAACGCGGGACGGATTTGAGTGGGAGGCCCCCGAACCTGATGATCCGTGGGCTAATATCGGGTATTGGGGTGACCACCAGATCATCTACCTACTTCGTCTGCTGGAGTCCAGGCATCGCCATGAACCGGAAGCTCTGGGCAAAAGCCTGAACCACAGGTTGTATGCCTCCGCCCGAATACCCTACAGGATCGCTTCCTTTGCGGATATCTGCTCCGATCCCCGCTCGACAATCACGTTCGACCACGAGCTGCATGAGCAACTGACGCGGACCGCAGAGGAGTTGGGCGCCGACGGCAAGCGTGAACGCGGAAACGACGGACAAGTTCTGCTTACCAGCCTTGCTGACAAACTGCTGCTTCCGCTTCTGGTCAAGCTCACCAATCTGGTTCCCGGAGGAGGCATCTGGCTGAACACTCAGCGGCCCGAATGGAACGACGCGAATAACGCTTTGGCCGGCTATGGACTTTCGGTTGTGACCGTATGTTACATGCGGCGCTATGTTGCTTTCCTTGAAAGGATTCTTGCCGAGGGAAATGACGACATCTATCTGAGTGAACGCGTGGCGCAGTTGGCAGAGGACATATCAGGGATATTGGCTTCAGCAGATGCGGAGAACGCCGCTTCCAACCCGGCCGACCGATACAGCCTGATGGAGCAACTGGGTACAAGCGGCGAGCGGCATCGGAACGCCGTCTATGAACAGAAAGGAACGGCACACCGTCTCGTGAAGAGGCGAGAACTTCTGAATCTGCTGCAGAGCGCCCTTAGGCATCTGGAAGTCACCGTCAGGGCAAACAAGAGAGATGATGCGATGTACCACAGCTACAATCTGCTGAGACTCGACAGCAGGGAGGCACACGTCAGTTATCTCTACCCCATGCTCGAAGGCCAGGTGGCCTCGCTAAGCAGCGGCTTGCTGACTCCGGGAGAAGCTCGGGATCTCCTGCGGGATCTCCGGGACAGCGAACTCTATCGGGAAGATCAGAACAGCTATCTGCTGTATCCCGATCGCAAGCTGCGTCCTTTTCTTGAACGCAACTCCCTGCCTGCCGACGCTCGGAAAGGTGTTCCACTGATTTCCCGTTTACTCGATACCGGCGATGTGTCGCTGATTGTTGAAGACATCAACGGCAGCATCCACTTCTGCGGGGATCTGCAGACCGCAGGTGATATCCGTCGGGTACTCGAGCGGCTCATGTTAAACGATGATCTTCGCCCACTGGTCGACAACTGCAGGGACCGGATATTCGCCCTGTGGGAACAAGTCTTTCAACACAGTTCATTTACCGGACGGAGCGGAACGTTCTTTGCCTTTGAGGGCTTAGGCAGCATCTACTGGCACATGGTCTCGAAGCTGCTGTTGGCTGTCCAGGAGAACTTCCTGACGGCGGAGGCCAGTCAACGTGATGCGCTGGCAACGGCATACGACGACATCCGCAACGGCCTTGGATTCACCATGTCACCGGAGCAATACGGGGCCTTTCCTACCGACCCCTACTCACATACGCCCCGGCACACCGGCGCGCAGCAGCCCGGAATGACCGGCCAGGTCAAAGAGGAGATTATCACCCGTTTCGGCGAACTCGGAGTCGTGGTGAATAACGGCGTTGTCTGTTTCGATCCGCAGTTGCTGAAGAAGTGCGAGTTTTCAGACAATCCCCATCGTTTCGAGTATGTGAGTCGCGATGGAGAACCGAGGAACTGGGAACTGCCGGGGCAGACACTCGCGTTCACCTACTGTCAGACGCCTATTGCTTATCGCCTCGGTGAGAAGCAACAGATAACTCTGCTAGATGAAGACGGAAACGAACGGGTCACAGCGGGCGGGACGATGGACATGCAGGACAGCCGGACGATCTTCCACAGGCAGAGCGGAATCAGCCGAGTTATGGTCGATATACCGCAGGACAGGCTTCGGTAACGCGTGAGGCCCGCGGAATACGCGGGCCTCACGGTGAATAATCACTTCATCCCGGTCAATGGGAGTAGTAAAGGTGGTGGTTCATGCCACCGTTATTGTCCCAGTACCAGTTGCCCCACTGATCCGAAACGCAAAGAGCGAATTCAAAATCCAGCGGATACAGGTAACCGGTCACATCCCACATATAGTTGGAACTCCGAAAGATCCAGGCCTCATCCATTCCGCCAAGGCCCTGCACATTACGAACCCATCCGGCTTCGCCCCAGCGATAACTTCGCCATCCATCAAGCGTATACACGATGCCCACCGTATGTCCCGGAGCAACCGGCCACACACCGATGTCAACCGACGCACGGGCGTACTCCTGAATGCCGTACTGAGTCCATGTCGTCAGACTGCCCCACTTGAACCAGATATGCTCCGCTTCCGCCATCTGAGGTGCAATCGCCCCCAGCACAAGTCCCGCACAAACCATCGCAATCAACTTCTTCTTCATTTGCTCTCCTCCCTTTCTACTCACTCAATCCGCCACATAGGCGACATAATCCTGCCCGTCATTGTTCAGCCAAAGATCCTGACCGTACCCATCTTCAACAAGAATCGCGTAGGTGATGACCTGCTGTGAAGATACGGCGCCGAGATTGGCGTACCAGTTGTCATTGGCGCCGATGCCGCTGCCCTGACTCATCGACACTTCCATCCACGGGCCACCATCGACACTGAAAACAACTCTTGCACTCTGTGCGGCGCCCTGGGGCCAGGACTGCACGTTGACCCAGAGGTCTTCACCCGCATTCAGATCGCTGTTGTCAGGATAGTGGAAAACGTCGCCAGCCCACTGGATATCACCCGGGTTGACGGACGCCATGTAGTTCTGATCCCCGTTATTGACCCAACGGTAGTTCGCGTTGTCGTCAACGGTGACCATTGCATAGGATATCTCAGTGCCCGGGCTAAACGTGCCCATGTTGACATACCAGTGATCCATGCCGTACTGCACAGCGTCGCCCGGCTGCATCAGGACAGACTGCCAGTCGACTCCATCCGTGCTGTATACCAGTCCGACATTGCTGATGTCGAAATGCGCGGAGATATCAAGATTGATCCAGAGCTCATCCGATGCGCGAACCTGTCCCGCCGGAGGCCACTGGTAGACGTCGCCGCCGAATGGCTGAACCGTATACTGGAAGTTCTGGTATTCGCCGTAATACGTATAGCCGGTAGCCCACTCGTTGAAAGCAGGATCCGACCCCGCCTTGCACCAGTGTGAACCGTAAGGGCCATCAATGTAGAAGACATACTCAACAACCGTGCCTACGGGCAGGGCCGGTATCGTGTAACCGAAATAGGTGCTTCCGGAGGAACTGAATGGCGCGCATGTCTGTGAACCGAAAAGTTGATGGACCTCCCAGTTGCCATCAATCCCCAGGTACAGATACACGTCAGGCATCGCCGGACATCCCGGGTTCTGATGCTGCTGGAACGTCACCACCACATGCTCGCCATCGGTAGGATTCGATCCGCCCGTGCGCTCAATCGTTTCGATGTAGCTGCTTGCCTGCACTGATGTCGCAGCAACCACGACTGCGGCAGCCATTCCGATCAACTTCCTCATCTTTGACTCCTTTTTTCCCGAAGTGAACGTCCCGCGCCGTTTCCGGCGCGGGCTTCTTATTGTTTCATTAGTTCACATAAGCGTGGAAGTCAGCTCCACCGGCACTGTCCCAATGGACTCCGCCAATCCCGTCTTCCACGAAGATGGCATAGCGAATGTGTGCGCCGGAAGAGAAGGTTCCAAGATTGACGTTCCACCAGTCGTTGTTGCCGTTCTGACCGGCCAGACTCATCGACTTGGAATTCCATGAAGCGCCGTCATCCAGCGAGTAGATCAACGTAGCCTGCGTTGCGGCTCCGACCGGATATGTCTCGATGTTGACCCAGACGTCGTCGGTCGGGTTGATCGTGTTCCACGGCCAGTTGTAGGTGCCGCCGATCCACTGCACAGGGAAACCTCCGTTGTTGACGGTCATCTTGAAGTTCGCGCCGCCATTCGTGTCGTACTTGACCGTGCTGCCTTCGTGAGCCTCAATGTAGTATTCGATCTCGTCGTTGGCTGCAAACGGACCGATCGGAACGTGCCAGTGCGAGTTGTTGTCGTTGTAGAACCAGCCGGCATCGACACTCTGCCATGCACCGCCGTTGACACTGTACTTCACGACGGCTGACTGTCCGTTGCGGACCGGCCATGTCTCTGCATCAATCCAAAGCTGCTCGCCGGGATCAAGCTCACCGCTCCATGGCCAGTTGCCGGTGTTGCCGACCCATAGCTCCTGGCCGCCGCCGACCGCCTCAAGTTTGAGGAACTGCGCGACCGAACCTTCCTGGTAGACACTGCCGGGGAACTGAATGTAGACGCCGTTTTGCGCGAGATCGGAACCGCTGCGCGCTTCGGGCCACAGGTAGGCATCCGGATTCGAAGACGCCAGGTTCTTCACGTTGTAGTGCTTGTCCGGACTGAGATAGACAGCCGGCACGCCGATATGAAACGTCCCCGCATGTCCCACGCCCGGTTCAAGATTCACGAAGCAGAGCACGACTTCCTGATCCGCGGCATCCCAACCGAAGTCGGAGTACTTCATAACCGAGAAAATCTTGTTGTGGGTGCCGTAGGCGTTGACCTGGTCCAGATAGTACTGATTCGCCAGGCGGGGACCGAACGCCCGCATACGACCGTGATTGATTTCGGCGTAGCGAGCCCAGAGAGCGTCCTTGTCCGGCGCAGGATTATTCCACAGCGCTTCCATGTTGTAGTAGTTGCGGATGTCAGGCGTGTACCTGTTGAACTCGAAGCGAAACTTCGAGAAGCCCCATCCATCCACGTAACCCAGTTCCTGCCCCATGAACATCTGCGGGGCGCCATCGACGGCACAGCCGACCGCGTAGCGCGAGCAGGTGTACCATTTGTCGGCGGGCGCGCTCTGGTCATGATTGATCAGACCACGCATGAGACCGGCATAACCGTAGTCTGTTCGCCGCTGATCGATGATGCTGCGCAGGCCCGGCGTGGTATTGCCCGCCTCGAGGACATCCCATACCCAGTTGTCATTGATGATGTCAAAGTGGCGTCCAGCGCGCCGGGACACGGCTCCGCCGTCCAGAGACTCGGCCATAAAGACCAGTTCGGGCTTCTGGGACTTGGCCTTGTTGATCATGTACTCCCATGCTGCAGGAGGAAGACCCTGTGCGAAGTCACAACGGAAACCATCGATCGCCCATCCGGTCTGCTCAAGCCAGTACTGGAAGAAATACGTGAAGTAAGCTGTGAGTTTCTTCACCTCGTCGGAAGCCCCCCACATGCCGTCGTCTTCGTTCTGAGGATTCCCGAGCGCACTGTAGTTGCCCCAGAAGAGGTCGATCGTATCGCACCATTTGCCGAAGTCGTGGCGGTCCGCCGGAGCGGGACCGACCTGCCAGGCGTTGTCGGCCGGCGCCCAGTATTCGTACGGCGGTGAGCCGCCCTTATCATCATTCCAGAAGCAACTTCCGTTGCCGGTGTATTTTGAATACCAGTTCGGCTTCACGTTCCGGATCTGATCACCGGGATTCGCCGCGAGCTGGTAGGGGTTTTCCGGATCGCGTTCGATCTCCGCGTCTTTCGCGGTGTGATTGAAAATCGTGTCAAACATGATGCTGACGCCCTTGGATTCGGCTTCGGCGACGAACTGCTGGAAGTCGTGCATCGCGTCGTCACGATTCCAATCGCTTCCGAGATGCTCGCCGACCTTCCACATGTTCTTGATCGAGTAAGGACTCCCGACATCACCGTAGTTGCCATCGACTTTCGATCCGATCGGATGGAAAGGCATCAACCAGATCGTGTTGACACCGAGAGCCTTCACGTAATCCAGGTTGAAGCGATAGCCGTCATGCATGCTGTCGAACGTACTGCGGCTGTTGTAGTCGTTGCCTGTCGCATCGACCGCATTAGCCTGCACTTCGTAGATGATCATGTCGCGAGCGGCCGTGTCGGATACGACGACCGCCGTGTCACGTCCCGTGTACCAGTGCCAGTTCGGATCGCCGTACACTTTGTAGCGCACGGATACGCGATATGCGCCGCACTTTTCGATCGGCATGTTGATCCAGTAGCGTCCGTTGTCGTTATTCATCGTGTACGCGCAGTAGTAGTTGTTCGGGTCACCCGCAACAACTGTGCTGGCATCGGGCGGATAGAGCGTGGCGAAGTCGCGCTTGTTCAAGTTGCTCCACAATTCCACCGTCTCAACGTTGCCCTCGTTCGGCCAGAACTCGATATTGACGATATCTGCCTGCCCTTCGGACTCGTCAATGTAGTAGTGGAAGGTGGCATACTCGCCGTTTCCGCCATTCACCTGAAGGTACGGCGCGGCCATCGCGCTCAATGCGGAGAGAATCACCGCAAAGACCATCATTGTGCTTATCAGCAGTCTGTTTTTCTTCATTGTCCCGACTCCTCTTGTCTCTTGTTCTCAGGCTCACAAAAGCGGCACTTAAGCGCTTCATATTCAGTATTGGGGGCGTATTGATACCGATGAGCGGGGATTATGTAAAGCGTTTTAGCAAAAAACTTCACTCCGAGTTCGCCGGACGGGAAAACAGAGGAAAACGCACCTCTTTCCGGGGTAATCTGAGCCCCCGGTCAGAATGGCTTAAGGATGTCTAAATCCATAGAGGAACAGGCGAACGGAATCCGGGTGAGTCCACCCACCGGGAGGATTTCACCACGAAGGACACGGAGCTCGCGAAGGCTGAAACCGGTCAGTTTGTAATGACGGTCACTGTTCCTCTGGTTGCAGTGCGAGAAGCTCATCAAAGGAGATCAGCTCGATAGTCTGCTTCAGAAGATCGAACGGGACTCGCACGCCGGCGATCTCTATCGAGAATCTGTCAGCCATCACATTGATCTCCCCCTCGTTGTATGAGCTGTCGAATTTCTCGAGACACTTGTGGCCCTTGTACGTCGACGTCCGTTCGAAACCTGTGTCGGTTTCGCGGTCGATGTCCGCCATCGCCCAGCCCGCCTTCGCCATGGACATCATGCCTTCCATGCCGCCCATATCGGTGATCTTGATCTCCACCACCCCGCCATCGGCCGTTTCGTAACTCGCCTCGGCAAAGGATACGTTCATACCGAAAGCGCCCGTGCGCTCTCCGCTCGCGCTCGTCCTCTTCGCGCCGGGAAGCTGCTTCGGAAGAAGTGCTTTGATTTCTCTGAAGTTGACGAGAGAGACTTTGTTGGTGCCTCCGCTCATCATCTGCCCGAGCTGACCCAGGGCATTCTGAAGTTCACTCATATCCATTTGCGGCCCCTGCTGAGCGGACGCAGTAGAAACGACTCCCGCGACGAGAA
>JAHIZV010000026.1 GCA_018814445.1 Verrucomicrobiota bacterium
CCAGGTTCCAGATTTCGATGACATCAGGAGTGCCCGCGTTGACCAGCTCTTTTCCCGCATCACCCTTTTCGGTCAGGTCAATATGGATTTCCGAGCACGGACCGCACGGACCCGTTTCACCCATCTCCCAGAAGTTATCCTTGTCGCCGAAGCGCAGGACTTTCGCGGGGTTGATATCGGTCAGTTCCTTCCAGAGGAGTTCAGCTTCGTCATCCGTATGGTGAACGGTTGCAAAAAGCCGATCCTTCGGAAGTCCCCATACCTCCGTAAGGAGTTCCCATGCCCAGCTTATCGCTTCCTTCTTGTAGTAGTCGCCGAAGGACCAGTTGCCGAGCATTTCGAAGAATGTGTGGTGATACGTATCGAGACCGACTTCCTCGAGGTCGTTGTGTTTCCCGCTCACGCGGATACACTTCTGGGTATTCGTGACCCGTTTGTACGCGCTTTCGCGCGCCCCGAGGAATATCTCCTTGAACTGGTTCATGCCCGCGTTCGCGAACAGGAGCGTGGGGTCCGCGGGAATCACAACGGGCGAACTCGGAACGAACTCGTGCCCCTTCTCCCTGAAGAAATCCAGGAACGACTGGCGGATCTCGGCCGATGTCATCGTCTTACTAGCCATGGACTTCCTTGGCCTTCTCCAGCACCGCATCGACGAGTACCTTCTGGAGTTTCTCATCCTGTTCAAGATTCACGCGGGCGGAGTCGCGGCCCTGCCCCAGTTGCTCGCCGCCGTACGAAAGCCACGAACCGCGCTTCTCGATCAATCCGTATTGAATCGCCGCATCAATGATCGAGCCCGTGTAGGAAATTCCCTGCGCGTACAGAATATCGAACTCCGCCTCTGTAAACGGCGGAGCCACTTTGTTCTTCACCACTTTGACTTTCGTCCTGTTTCCGATCGCCCGCCCGGTCGCGTCTTTGATCGTTGCGATCCGGCGGATATCCAGACGGACTGACGAGTAGAATTTGAGGGCGCGTCCTCCGGGCGTAGTCTCCGGATTCCCGAACATGACTCCGATCTTCTCGCGGATCTGATTTGTGAAAATACAGCTCGTCTTTGACTTGTTTATCGCGGAGGTGAGTTTGCGTAGAGCCTGCGACATCAACCGGGCCTGAAGACCAACATGTGAATCACCCATTTCGCCCTGCAACTCGGCGCGCGGTGCGAGCGCCGCGACTGAGTCGACGACCACCACGTCCAGCGCATTACTGCGCACGAGGGCTTCGGTAATGTTGAGAGCTTCTTCACCGGAATCCGGCTGAGAAATGAGCAGGTCCTCGATCTGCACGCCGATCTTCTTGGCGTAGGAGGGATCCAGGGCATGCTCCGTATCAATGAAAGCGGCCATACCTCCTGCTTTCTGTGCGTTGGCGATGATGTGCGATACGAGTGTCGTTTTTCCGGATGACTCAGGTCCGTAGATTTCGATCACGCGACCGCGGGGTACGCCGCCGATACCCAGCGCCAGGTCCAACGTCAGAGCGCCGGTGGAAATGGATGGAATACTGGCCTTAATCTCTTCGGCGCCAAGGCGCATGATTGCACCGTCACCGTACTCTTTCTGAATTTGCGCGAGTACTGTCTCAAGGGACGTTCCCTTGCTCTTGTCGCTCTTGTCGGAACTTGCTGATTTAGCCGCCATTGGCCGTGTCTCCTTTCAAAAGACTTTCATGTAAAACCGAATAATGCGGGCCCGGAGGTGTCAGGTCGCTTTTCATTAGAAGGACGCGATCTACCAGGACTCCGCCGTGCTGCGTATTCTTAGCGGAGGCGATGGCAGATGTCAATTCATGCACCCCTTTTGCCGAGCGCACACGCCCCATCGTGACATGGCCCCTGAATTCACGGCTTTCGAGCCCTATTCCCATGGCCCTGATTCTCTGCGAGATACGCCCGTGGATCGAAGTCAGCCCGGCCCTCTCGTCCCTGATTCCGGCCCATATTACGCGCGGCGACCGAGGCGAACCGAACCAGCCGACATCATCCACCTGGATGCCGAAAGGATGCAGCGAAGCAGTCACCTCATCGAGTTGCCGCCCGATATCTTCGGCCTGTGCAGGAAAGATGTCGCCCAGAAAGAGCAGTGTAATGTGGAGGTTCTCAGGACGAACCCAACTCACGCGAGCGCCCAGTTTCCTCCATTCTGCCTGGAGAGCGGAGAGTTTTCTTCTAACCTGCGCGTTGAGCCCAACCGCAAGAAAGGCGCGCAAACTGGCCGGCTCCGTGTTCATCAGACCGCCCCGATAAGTCTCCGCCGCAGAAGATCCAGAGCGAACTGACAAGTCCAGAGCCTTATCCACTCCCGGTCACCGGGAAACCGCTTCTTTTTGATGATTGTCCTGTGTTTGTCGGCCACCGCGATGTAAACGAGACCCACCGGCTTTTCTTCCGTGCCGCCGGCCGGACCGGCAATTCCTGTCACCGCAATCGAGTAGTCGGCTCCAAGGCTTTCCCGAACACCTTCCGCCATCTGGCGGGCCACGGCCTCGCTCACGGCGCCATCGGATGCGAGCGTCGCCCAGTCGACACCCAGTTCCGCAACCTTGACCTTGTTCGCGTACGAGATAATCCCGCCCAGGTAATAGTCGGAACTTCCGGCAACGGCGGTGATACGTTCACCGACCAGGCCGCCGGTGCAGGATTCCGCGGTCGCAAGTTTAACACCGCGCTCCCTGAGCATACCGCCGACTACCTCCTCCATCGCCCGGCGGTCCTCTGTGAACACATGGTGACCGAGTAGACTTCGTAGAGCGGATGCGGCACTTTCGAGCTCGTCTTCGCGCTCGTGCGGCGCGCTTAACCGCACTTCTACGCGCCCTGGTGCGGCGCAGTATGCTATGTCGATCTCCTCAGGCGGGAAATCGTTGATCTCAAGCAGGGAAATGATATCCGACTCCCCCATCCCGCACACCTGAAACACTTTCTCTTCAGGAAGAGTCCGTGAGCCGAAGTACTCAACAAGGCATGGAACGACGTGCTCTTGAAATACGGCCTTAAGCTCCCTCGGGGGTCCCGGCAAAAGGAAAATCATACGGCCATCGATTTCGATCAGTTCTCCCGGGGATACACCCACACTGTTAGGAAGGGCGCGAGCCCCTTGCACGATCAATGCCTGACGCGCGGCGCCCTCCGTGACCGTGCGGTCGAACGAGGCGTATTTCTCATGCAGCCGCCTGAGCGACTCCTCATCGGTCACGACCTCGCGATTCAGTACGTCAGCAAGGGAGTCCCGCGTCACGTCATCCACTGTCGGACCCAGCCCGCCGGTGACAAAGACCACGTCGACTCTTTCCAGTGAGCTTCTCACTGCGTCGGCGATCGCTGTACGATCGTCGCCGAGGGTCGTATCCCGCGTCAGACGGAGGCCAATCCTGGCCAACTCTTCGCCCAGGTATTGCGCGTGCCGATTGAGCGTTCGGCCGCTTAACAGTTCACTGCCGGTCGATATCAGCTCAACCTCTGTTCTCATTTAGCATATCCGTTCGGATGCGCCTGATGCCAGTCCCAGGCGTACTGAATGATTGTCTTGAGATCCGCAAACTGCGGTTTCCATCCCAGCACCTTCCGGGCCTTGTCGGCTGCGGCGATCAAACGCGGCGGATCGCCCGGCCGCCGCGGGGCGACTTCGGAAGGAATCTCGTGGCCCGTGATTTCACGCGCGACATCAATCACTTCCTTCACGGAATAGCCATCCCCATTCCCCAGGTTAAACGCGCCGGTGTGGTCGCCTGTCAGCGCGAGAATGTGTGCCTGCGCGAGATCGACAATATGGATGTAGTCGCGGATGCAGGTGCCGTCCGGTGTGTCGTAGTCGTCGCCGAACATCATGACCTTCTCCGCCTGCCCGAGGGCGACACGCAGAACGTTGGGGATAAGATGCGTCTCGGGATCGTGGTCTTCACCGAACTTCTTCGTCGCGCCGCATGCGTTGAAGTAGCGCAGGAACACGGGCTCGATCCCGGACCTCTGCCGGCACCAGTTGAGAACCTGCTCGAACATCAGCTTCGACTGACCGTAGGGATTTGCGGGAACCTGCTTCTCGCTTTCCGTGATGGGGACGATCTCGGGTTCTCCGTATGTAGCGCAGGTGGAGGAGAAGATGATCTTCTTTACGGACGCTTCGAGCATCCCTTCGACCAGATGGCAGGCCCCCTCGACGTTGTTTCTGAAGTACATCATCGGATGTTCCATCGATTCGCCGACCAGGGCGTACGCGGCGAAATGCATCACCGCATCCGGCTTTTCAGTCGTCAATGCGCGGATCGTTTCGTCCCGATTGCGCAGATCGCCTATAATAAGGGAGGCCCGATCATCAACAGCCTCTCGATGGCCGCGCTCCAGGTTGTCGAAGACCACCACTTCGTGACCTTTGTCAAGAAGCTGTTCAGTCGCAATACTCCCTATATACCCAGCCCCCCCCGTCACAAAGACTTTCATGGCACCTCGCAGATTTCAGCATTTTTCTCAGTTCCAGGGATTAAACTGACCTTCCCGCCTAAATGCAACTTTAAGGGGTTGTGTGGGGACGCATTATGTCACTATCTTTCTGAATGACACTGTATTCAGGAGCATCAGCATGATTCAGCAAGTGTGGCGCATCGCAACCAGGTTGACCCTTTTTCTGGGGGCACTGCTGTCTCTCATTGTCCTTGCGGAGCTGGTTCGCACCTTTGCGTTCTTCTATCATCTGCATCCCGCCGTGGCATGGACCTACGCATGCATACTTGCCGGCATCTTCTTCGTTGGTTTAGTCTACTTCTGGATCAAATGGCTGTCATTCCCACGCGTGCTGGCCCCTCCGCCGCTGCCGGCTCTCGACGAGGCGACACATGCGGAGATGAAAGACTTCTGCCGCTACCTCTCCCGTTATCTCCGGCGGCTGGCAAGGAACAGCATATTCGATGAAGGCGACAGGAGGATTGCCGGCGAGGCGATCCTGCATATCGACGATGAGCTCCGGCATCACCCCCTCAATGACGACCTGATCCGTCTCATCGAGAAAACGGAGGCCGATGCCATCACGCCGCTTCTCGAAAAACTCAGGGACCGCGCCCAGCGGGAAGTGCGGAACTGCGTGCGTGACGTTATGATCGGCGTCACTCTCAGCCCGTTTCATTCGATCGATCTGATCGTGGTCATCTACCGGAACGCGGCGATGATCCTTCGCCTCATTACCATTTATCGCAGTCGGCCCGATTCGCGGGAGCAGTTCATGATTCTGCGCGATGTGCTCAAAGTTATTGTCACCATCAACTTTCTGAATATCGGGCGAAACCTGTCTGAACGCCTCTTTTCACAGGTGCCGATGGTGGGTCGCGTCATCGAAGAGATCGGACAGGGCCTTGGGGCCGGCCTCCTGACCTCTGCCGCGGGTCATGCGGCCATAGACCGCTGCGAGGCGTTTCGGACATGGAACCGTCAGGAAGCCGCGCTCTCTCTCGCGGCGCACAGCCGGGTGTTCCTGGATGACGTGCGCAAGATATTCACCCACGACGTTCTGCCGGATCTCAGGAACCGCATTAAGTCCGAGCCGGCCGTTGCAGAGGCCGCGGTGAAACCGAATTTCTGGGAATCCGTTTCCAACGGCGTAACCTCCGCTCTCGATGCCACCGCGAGGACTTTTGACGACTTTGTCGTGCAACCCACCGTGGCGGGCACAGTGGGTGTCGTCAGGGCCGGGGCCGCCGTCACCAGAGGCGCCGCACGGGCGGGAGAAGCTGTAGCCCGGCCTGGAAAAAAACGCCGCAGGAAGCACCGAAGGGGCATCCTAAGAGTTGCACACACCGCCGGACAGCGTCTAAAGTACACTCTCTTCCCGGGCCACAGATCGTAGTCTCGCGGAGGAATCCAGCTATCAGTACAACCATAGAATAATTGCGCAGTTTGAGGAATGAAGTCATGCGTATGAAAACCAGTATCAGAAGACATCTGCTGCCCAGCGTTCCGATACCGACTCCGTACGGCGCCCATGTTGTCGAAGAAGGAGTCCAATTCACCTTGTTCAGCCGTCATGCGACACGCGTATGGCTTATGCTTTTCGATGCACCCGATGCCGCGGCGCCGGATCAGGAGTACGAATTGACCGTCGAGAACAACCGGATCGGCGACGTGTGGCACATTCATGTGAAAGACGCGCGTGAAGGTCAGTACTACCTGTATCGCATGGACGGCGTGAATCCGGGGAGCAAGCTCCATTGCTATAACCCGGACCAATGGCTGCTTGACCCCTACGCGCTTGCCGTCAGCGGCGCGCCGAAATGGGGAAGTACGTGGGACCTGAAAGCGGGTAAGCACCCGAAGAACGGCGCGAAGTTCCCAAAGGGGGTTATCATTCGCGACGACTACGACTGGGCGGGCGACCACACTCCCCGCATCCCCCTTGAGGACGCAGTCATCTACGAGACACATGTGCGCGGTTTCACCGTCCATCCCAGCGCACGGGTGAAACACCCGGGCACGTATCGGGGACTGATCGAGAAGATCCCGTATATCCGCGATCTCGGCGTGACATCGGTCGAGCTTCTCCCCCTGCAGGAATTCAACGAGATGGAGTACTACGTCGAGAAGACCAATCGGACGAATCTCCGTAACTTCTGGGGATACAGCACCCTCGCCTTTTTCGCGCCGAATGGGCGCTACGCCGCCGACGGGGTCCATGGACAGCAAGTGCGCGAATTCAAGGAGATGGTGAAAGCGATGCATGCCGCCGGCATGGAAGTGATCCTTGATGTCGTCTTCAACCACACGGCGGAGGGCGGCGACGGCGGTCCCACCTACTCATTCCGGGGTATCGACAACTCGATCTACTACATGATGGAAAACGACGGTCAGCACTACCGTAACTACACGGGTTGCGGAAACACCGTGAACTGTAACCATCCTATCGTCCGCGACTTCATTCTCAACTCCCTCCGGTACTGGGTGCTTCATATGCACGTCGATGGTTTCCGCTTCGATCTCGCATCCATTTTCGCTCGCGATGTGAACGGCGATGTTCTTCCCAATCCGGGCGTGGTTGAACTGATCGCCGAGGACCCCGTCCTGCGGGAGACCAAACTGATCGCCGAGGCATGGGACGCCGCGGGCCTCTACCAGGTCGGCAGTTTTCCCAACGTCCGCTGGTCCGAATGGAACGGACGCTACCGCGATGACGTACGCGCTTTCTGGAACGGCGCAGGGGGCAAGCTAGGGGATTTTGCGACCAGGCTTACGGGGAGCGCGGACCTCTATGATCACCCCGGACAGACGTCTCTGAAGACGATCAACTTCGTGACGTGCCACGACGGATTCACCCTTCGGGATATCGTGAGCTACAACGAGAAACACAATCTCGCCAACGGCGAGAAAAACCGCGACGGTGACGACCACAATAACAGCAACAACTACGGTCACGAAGGCTCGACTTCCGACCCGCAGATCAACGCCACGCGCAAACGCCAGCAGAAGAACCTGATGGCGTCTATCCTCCTGTCGCAAGGTGTCCCGATGATCCTTGCGGGGGACGAGTTCTCCAGGACCCAGAACGGCAGCAACAATGCCTACTGTCAGGATAATGAAATTTCGTGGATCGATTGGAGCCTGCTGAAACAGCACACCGACCTGTACAAATTCACGAAAGACGCGATCGCGTTCAGAAGAAGTCATCCCGCCCTTCGCCAGATCCGTTTCCTGGACGGCCAACCCAGAGACGACGGCTGGCCGGATGTGAAATGGTACGGCCCGGATGGCGGCGATCCTGATTGGGACGGCGCGGGCAGTCTTGCGTGCCTGTTGAACGGAAGAAAAGAGGTGACGGAGCGGGAAGAGGATGATGATGACATTCTCCTCGTATTCAACCGATCAGAGAAACCTGTGACGTTCAGACTTCCCTTTTCCCGCGGACAGGAGTGGACACAGGCATTGACGACGGAAGAGAAAAAGCCCACATGGCGTCGAGGCCAAAAGACATTCAAGGCCGACAGGCTCTCCGTGAACGTATTCACCTCATCAATGTAGGCGCTTGAAACATCTCTTGTTTCATTTACGGTCACGATCGTGACCCTAAATGAAACACAGAGTTCTCAGAAGTATGGACTTTCTTTCAACGCATATGTCAGGGCTCTGTCCAAATCGACGACATTCTGAGTCACCGAGGAAACAGCATGATTTTTGATCCCATGTACCTGTTGCTGGCGGTCCTCCCGGGGTTGATCCTGGGCGGGCTGGCCACGCTTGTCACGAAAAGCACGTTCAGCAAATACTCGCGTGTTCGCGCAGCCAGTGGCCTGACCGGCGCGCAGGCGGCGTACCGGATGTTGAAGAGCCAGGGGATCGACTACGTCGACATCGAAATGGTGCAGGGATTCCTGAGCGATCACTATGACCCGCGGACACGCACACTGCGGCTGTCCCCCGGCGTGTATCAATCCGATTCCCTGTCCGCAGTAGGCGTCGCCTGCCATGAAGCCGGTCACGCCCTTCAGCATGCGAATGCCTACGCCCCGCTGGCCATCCGCTCGGCCCTGGTTCCCGTCACTTCCTTCGGAAGCCAGGCTTCGTATATCTTCCTCATGCTCGGTTTTATCTTCCGGCCCTTTCTCCTCGTGGGAGCAGCTATGTTTGCCCTTGTCGTACTCTTCTCGCTCGTCACGCTTCCCGTCGAGTGGGATGCAAGCGCCAGGGCCAAGCGCCTGATGGTCTCGAGCGGAATAGTGACACAGCGCGAACAGGAAAGCGCAGGACAAGTCCTCAATGCCGCGTTCCTGACGTATCTTGCGTCTGCAGTAACAGCCCTGCTTACACTGCTCTACTTCCTCCTGAGAGCAGGACTGCTCGGCGGCAGCGACGACTGACAGACAACGGAAAAGACTTCCAGGGCTTGGCAGTTTTAACAGGCCATTCTTCCAATGCTTGGAAGTTCCCGTACCCACCCTCTTCACGCATCCTGTTTCGCGCAATGAGACATTCAGTTTCGTATGTGCAAACTGCACATGTTATGGAAGAATATTCCTGTAATGTGACTGTCTCAATGGCGCTGGCACATTGTCAGGAGGAGGATATCATGTCGTTCAAGCTGGTCATTTTCATCACGATGGTAACCGCCGCGGCATCCGTGTGGGCTCTGGACCAAACGGTCATTCATCAAGTGGGCTCCGGCACCGATGAAAGCACCTCGCTGACATCCGGATGGATCGAAAACGACTTTGCGTGGAGCCACACCAATATCCCTGTCCACGGAACCGTTTTTTCCGCCGAGATGTCCATTGATCTTGCAGACGCCGATACCGGAACCTTTTCGATCTATCATGAGAACACCAACCGCATGCGCATCGGCGTGGCCGTGGGAAACGACAACGGCGGGCCCGGAACCTGGCCCGTCCTCGGTGATCCGGGAAGCGTCGACAACACCTTCAACCTCCCAACGGAAACGTACAGCAACATCGCCGCCCGGACTCTTTCGCTGGATGGAAGGGACGACGGCTTGATGGGCTGGTGGGGCAGTAATCGCTCCAAACTCACGGTCCATGTGCAGCCGCAGCGTTCGCGAGTGCTCGCGCAGCGCCTCGGCCGATTCGACAGTGAGATCAACTCGCTGACCGGCGGGTGGATCGATACCGACCTGATATGGACGCACACGGTGACGGGAGTTGCCGGAGGCACGATCATATCCGCAATTCTGGAGATCGACCTTCTGGATGCTGATAACGCAGAGCTTAAGGTGGTTAGCTCGCTGGGACCCGTCATCGGAACCGCAACCGGCCCTGACAACGGCGGTCCCGGCGTCTGGAGGCGGATAGGAGATACGGGAGATCAGGATAATCGGTTTGTACTGCCGACCGAGTGCTTCGAGAATCTTGCCGATGGCGCGATCAAATTCGCAGGTGAGAATAGAGGCATGGGAACGTGGGGCGCAAACCGCTCCCGACTCACCGTGAATGTAATTCCCTACGCGACCACCACACTGGTCAGCCAGGTCGGTACCGGCACGAATGAGGCCGGGTCTCTGACCGGCGGCTGGATCGACACGGAATTCGCGTGGACCAACACGATCCCGGCTCTAGCCGACGGCGCGATACTCAATGCCATACTGGAAGTCGATACACTGGACGTGGAACCGGGCAGCGACGCGGTCCTCCTCGCTAATGATGGGACAACCATCGGAGAGTTATCCGGTGTCGACAACGGGGGCCCCGGCTTCTGGCATCCACTCCGCAGCACAAACGACGTAGACCACTTCTTTCCTGTACCCCCAAGCCTCTTCGAGAAGATTGAGTCCGGCGTGTTCGGCCTGCGGATACTCCCCGGGGCAGCGGGCTCATGGGGAGCAAACCGCGCCCGCCTGACTGTCCAGGCCTTCCCCGCCCCGGCCGATTCCATCAGGGTTCAGACGGGAACAGGGACCTCGGAGTTCACATCTCTGACCGTCGGTTGGATATCGGGTCCGTTCGCGTGGACGAACAGCTACTCCCCAATCCACGATTCGATCGCCTTTGCCGCACTCGAAGTCGACTCTATTGACGCCGACGGTGCCCCCCTTCTCCTCTACAGCGGTGAAGGCGTCTATCTTGGCTCTATCACCAGCGGTGACAACGGCGGTCCCGGCACCTGGCGCGTACTCGGTACTGACGGAAGCGAATACCGCCTCATTGTGCTGCCTCCCACTACGTATCATGATCTTGTCGACGGCACCTTCGTTGTTCGAGTTGAGGACTCGGGGGGCGCCGGGACCTACGGAATGAACCGCTCGGTTCTGACTATCGTCCACAAGCCCACCGACGCGGAGATCACCTCCTTTGAGCCGGTAAGCGCCGATTCCGTTCGCGTTACATGGAAGCCGGAATTCGGGAAGATGCACCGCGTCTTGTGCTCGCCGTCCGCAACGCAGACCTTCTTCGGCTGCAGCACATGGAAGGCCGACTCGACAACCAACTTCATCCACAGCGGGCCGGCTAAAAACGATGTGCTGATCTACAGGATCGAGCACACGCCGTAATGAAGCATGGCCAACATCTATGCCGCGCTGACGCAGCGCGGCTACTGTTCCTGTCTGCTGGTCTCTCTCCTGATCCATTCGAGGAAAGCCGGGTTGCCGCCGGTGATTGGAAGGTTGACTATGCACGGACAGTCGTAACTGTGGGCAGCTTTGACTGCGGCAACGAGTTCTTCCACAAGGGACTCCTGCGTTTTGGCGATCACGACGGCTTCCTGGTCGCTTTGGATTTTCCCCTCCCACCAGTACATGGAGCTGATTGCGGGAATGATGTTCACGCACGCGGCAAGGCGTTTCTCAAGAAGCAGACTCCCAATCTTCCCTGCCTCATCCGCGCTGCTTGCTGTCATGTAAACAAGTACCGTGCTCATCCCCTACTCCTCTCCAACCACACCGGACAACTGCGACAGATCTGTAATGACATGATCAGACTCCAAAGACTCACACCTCGAGTCTCCCTCGCGCAGTCTTAGTGACCTCACGTCACCAGCGAACAATGCCGTTCGGCATCCGGCCCGGTTCGCCGTCCACACGTCGTTGAGCATATCGTTTCCAACGTAGAGCACTTCCCCGGCCTGCACTCCGGCAGCAGCCAGAAACTCGAGGGGAGCCGCGAACATCTCCTGCGCGGGCTTTGCCTGCCCCACAGTGAACGACCACGAGCAAATCCTTTCATCAAAACCCAGATCTGAAGGTGATCCGCCGAACAGAGCCTCCATCATCAGTGGCGTATAGAACTGCGCGTTCGACACGATCCCCAGTCTGATTCCTTTCCTCCTCAGATCATCAACCACCGCGATCGCATTCGGCATCGGCCAAACAGGATTGCTTCTGCATTCATAGGAGACGGCTAGAAGTTCGATGCTCGTGTTACCGGCGGAGGTCAGGCTTCCCGCCTCCTTCAATTTGTCGACTACTGCAGACCATACGTCGCGAATCTCGACCTCAGGGCATTCCGCGCCCTTCTTTCGCTTTTGCTGATGGACGTTGGATATCTCCTCGTTGAGCAGTGCCACCCCCTTTTCGCCGGCGTCTTCACTCGCAATATAGCGGCCGTCCTTAAGGGCTGCCTGCAGAGAAGACGAACTGCTCATTTCCCGAGCGGTGCCAACGTCTCCTGAACCTGAAACGACAAGAGTTCCGTAGATATCGAAAAGCACTGCCTTGATGGAATCACTCCGGGAACAGCGCCACTCGATGCCCGTCGCGATAGGCTCCAGCGGACCGCACAGCTTCTTTATCAGTTCCAAACACTCCCTGTATTTCATGGTCATGTCCTCAACAGCGCGAATCTCTCCGGGGCCAGGAATGAGTCCAGGAGTCTGTCAACCGAAACACCCGCACACGCAGCAGCGGGACTCTCCACGACAGAATGATAAAGTCGCGTCAATTTCCCGCCATAGGCTTCTATTCCAAACTGACCGCGCACGGTGTCCCCGTTAGCCTTCAGTCGCTCATCACCGGGATGTTGCATGAGTTCATCCGGGTATCCCTCAGATGCGCCGCAGCGTATCGCCTGCATCTGCAGGTCTTCGTCCAATTTGCTGAACTCGACACCCTCATCGCTCACTGCGGCCCTCCACGCTCTGGCCTCCAGGTCTTCGTCAACTTCGCGTCCGTACGCAAAGAGCGATGCCCCCAGCTCCTTCTTCATTCTCGCCCTGAACTTCCGCAAATCGACCCATCTTTCGGGAACCGGCAACCGAGTGTACATCGATGAGAGATCAACTCCCACACTCGTGAAATCCTCCGTGATTTCGGGCAGATTCCTGCCGTAAAGAGGGCGACCGACCAGCCACGGCTCCAGAAACGCCAGGCCGAATCCTTCAGCGACACTTGTGGTCACCACGCCCTCGGCCGACTGAAGAACTTCGCGGAAGCTCTTTCTCCATTTTGTGCCGACATCGAATTCAACCGGAAGTCCATGCTCCCCGGCGAAGATGGTCCATCGATCGTAGAAAGGGCGTTCAAGCGGGTTCTCCGGTGACAGGGTGACGGCGAACCTCCGCTCACCTCTGCCGACTGCCGACCAGAAGATGAGTTCTCCAAGATTCTTTCGACGAATGGCCCGCGTCGGGTAAACAAAAAGCCCCGGCTCAAGACGAGTCCCATTCTCATCCTGCCCATCTTCCCCCAGCCACACCGCATTAGGCAGAAGGTGAACCCGACCGGGAGGAAGACCGGCCTCTATCAAGAACGCGCCATCCCGCCCGTTCAGCACCGCGTAGTGAACATTGGATGCCGCTGGATAGAGCAGTGCTCCAAGCTTCTCCGAGTCGCCTTCCGCGAGGTGGTCCAGGAGAAATCGGTAGTTTCCCGGTCGCCCGTCTTCGGCGAAGTCGTGGATTTGCAGCAGGACACTCTCTCCGTCGTCGGCCAGCTGTTTGGCAACGAGCGGCAACACAAGATTCTTGCCGAGACAATGGTTGTGAATGTGCCACAAGTCCGGGTCTCCTCCCAGCGTCCCTCGTGCCACGGCCCGAACACGCGAAGTGATGTCTGCTGGAGAAAACGAATTCGCGCCCGCGTGATAGTTCAGTTCTTCAACCAGCCTGCATGGAAGACCCGCAGCTTCGACCTCTTCTCCGGTCAGCACAACTGAGTCTATACCCCGTGCTTTCAATGCGGTGACCGCCTGCTGAATCACGCGGGTGACACCGCCGGGACGGAGATGGTAGTGAAGAATGGCTACGCGCAGTTTTTCCGTCATGAGGAAAGTCCACGTTTCGCGCGGTATGCCGGAATATCGATCATTGGCCGCCGCTCTTCCTCGTGGATTTCAATCTCTATTTGTTCGTATTCGTCCTCCACCGCCTGGAACTGGCGGAGGATCATGTTCAGTTGCGGCGCTTCCTGAAGAACCCCGACGGCATGCGCTCTCTGCAGGAACGTCTGGAGAATTCCGAAAGACATCTTGCCCAGGTCACGCGTCGGCTGATTTCTGTGAACCCGTCGGCCAAGATCCGTCTGACCGAAGGCCTGCATTCCGCAGCGATGATATACGTCGATCAAGTGCGAGGTTTCAACCCCGTACCCGATTGGAAACGAGATGGCTTCGAGTACTTCCCGCCGGACCGCATACTCTCCCGAGAGCGGCTGAATGATCGCCGTCAACTCCGGGAAGAACAGCGAAAATAGTGGGCGAACGAGAATCTCCGTTACGCGGCCGCCGCCGGATGGACGAATCACGTCGGACACCGCCAGCGGACGGTCATAGAATGCTTTCACATACTGAATCTCCGGGCGGTAGATGAGGGGCGCCAGCAAACCGTAGACAAAGCGCGGGTGGATGTTCTTAATATCGGCATCGACATAGACGATGATATCGCCGTCGAGTTGGTAGATTGCCTTCCAGAGGTTCTCCCCCTTGCCCTTCTTCTCACCTATTTCCGGCAGTATCTCCGCGGACAGGTAAACATCGGCACCGAAGTTCGCGGCGACTTCCAGTGTCCTGTCTTTTGATCCTGAGTCGATCACTGCAATCTCGTCCAAGAGCGGATATCGATCCATCAATTCCGACTTAAAGATCACGACCTCTTTGCCTATGGTCTTTTCCTCGTTAAGTGTCGGAATACAGAGCGATATCTTCAGGCCCTGCTTCTCCTTCTCCCTGACCAGATGCTTGATGTCCCAGAACTTGGAGAAGTGGAAGGTATTGGAATGAAGCCACTCATTCATGTTCATCGCAGTACCCCCCGTCTATCGCAAGAAGAACACCAACGAGTTGCGCGATGCCCGTGAATACCGGATCGATTCTGATGAACTCCTTCAACTGACGTATTTGACCGCCTTCGGTCAGTCCCAGCGTGACAGCGGGAATATCGCCATCGACGAAAGCGGAGATTTCGGACGCGCTCGGCGAGAGACGCGGCTCGACACCCAGTTCCTTCATAATGCTGCGGCTGTGTCTCGCGAGAGGATGGCTTGAAAGAATGCCCCCCTTCTTGCGCCGCGCGAAAATATCCAGCGTCACGTCCGCGCCCGAAGCAGAAGACACTTCGGCGATCGCGTCCTCCAGATGCTGTCGGACATCGGCGAGAAGTTCCTCCGACTCACTGCGAATCTCGAACCGCAGTGTCGCCCGGGTCGCGACGGTATTGAAAGAAGTGCCCCCCTCGATGGACCCGAGTACGATCGACGTTTTCGGACGTCTCGGAAGCGGGATTTCAACGAGCCGGTTGATGATCTCGTTGATCGTTACGATCGCACCCGAAGTCCCGAAGCGGGTCCAGTCGTATTGATCCGACACCTGGCAGGTGATTTCCCCGCGAAGCATACCGAACGAGCCGATCGTCAGGCGGCCCAGCTCGACTCCTTCCACACAGACCCCCGCCCTGATGGGCATCTGGTTGTTCTTGAGGAAGAACCTAAGGCCTTCAAGATTTCCGCGGCCGAGACTGCGGGAGTTGACCATCAGAATCAGGTTCGAGTCCAGTTCGAGGCCGAGGTGATCGAGGATCATCGGGAGAGTGGCCAATGCGGCGAGGCTGATGCTGTTGTCCGCGACGCCCGGACCGACCACACGCTCCGTTTCCACCGTGATGGTGTGATCCACTTTTTCAGAGAAGACCGTGTCGGCATGGGCAACAACGAGAATATTTTTCGCCCGGTCCTTACCGGGAAGGATCCCGAAACCGTTGCCCACTTCATCAGAGGATGAGTTCTGCAGCCCACTTTCACTGAACCGGTCCTGCACAAAGCGCACCCGTTCGCTCTCCCCGAAGGTGGGAGCGGGAATTTCACCGATCATCACGAGGTTCGCCAGGAGGCTCTCCTTCGTTTTCCCGGCGGCATCTCTGAACCGCTGCAGTTCAGCCAGAATCTGACCTATGCCTTTAACCATAATTCACCCCTGAGTGCAGAAGATGAACTGCACACCGATCGAGTTCCACTCTTGCGAATCATGCTTGATTTGTCTAGATCGCATTGTAGTTTAACAGATATCACTTGAATGCATTCTTTTGCCCTGACTTTAATCGTCTATCGAGGGATCATAACGCCATGAATCAAAGAATCGGTTTTGTTTCCACCCGATTCGCCGGTCTGGACGGCGTGTCACTCGAAAGCGCCAAGTGGGCCGAAGTGCTCTGGGACCATCAACACGTCAGCCACTGGTATGCAGGCGTTCTCGACCGCTCCCTGGATGTCAGCACCTGCGTCCCCGAAGCCTACTTCGGTCATCCGGAGAACATCTGGATCAACGAACAGATCTGGGGCAAGAACCACCGCTCCAGCAAAGTCACCGGCCGCATTCAGGCGTTGACCGGTTATCTCAAGAACACGTTGTATGAATTCGTTCAGAAGTTCGACATAACGGTGCTCGTTTTCGAGAATGCCATGACGATCCCGATGCATGTGCCGCTGGGCATCGCCTGCACGGAGTTCATCAACGAGTCCAGTATTCCCGCCATTGCCCACCATCACGATTTCTACTGGGAACGCCCGAGGTTCTCCGTAAACGCGATTCACGATTACCTCGACATGGCCTTCCCCCCGCGGCATCCGGGACTTCAGCATGTAGTGATCAACGAAAGCGCGCGCGAAGAGCTGTCATGGAGGAAAGGCGTTCACTCGATCCTCGTTCCGAATGTTCTCGATTTCGAAACTCCTCCACTCGAGGCCGACCCTTACACAGAAGACATTCGCAACGAGCTCGGGCTCACACCGGATGACATCATGATTCTGCAGCCCACTCGCGTCGTTCCGAGAAAAGGCATTGAACACGCCATCTCGCTGGTCGAAATGCTGGGCGACCCCAAGTACAAACTCGTGATTTCTCACGAGGCCGGCGATGAAGGCATGGAATACCTCGACCACATCAGGAACATGGCCGACGATGCCGGCATTGATATCCGCTTCGTAAGCACGAGGATCGGTGAGTTCCGGCAACTCGACAGCGAAGGCCGCAAAGTATATACGCTCTGGGATCTTTATCCGCATGCCGATCTCGTCACCTACCCCAGCCTGTACGAAGGATTTGGAAACGCGTTTCTCGAAGCGGTCTATTTCAAAGTCCCGGTTCTTGTGAACCGGTACTCGATCTTCACCCGGGACATTGAACCGAAAGGTTTTCGCGTACCGATCATGGATGGCATTCTGACAAGAAAGACCGTGGAGCAGGTGCGGCAGGTCCTTGATGATCCTGCGCTCCGGCAGGAGATGGTCGACCACAATTACGCGTTGGCCAAGCGCTTCTTCAGTTACTCGGTGCTCCGACGAAGTCTGCGGACTCTGATCACTAACATTACCGGGCTGGACGAACTATGATCCCCGCTTTCGCATCCCGCAGCGCCATTGAGACGGTTCTCGCGCGCTTTGAACACCTGTACGGAGAGGAAGCCCGGAAGTGCCTCGATCGCTTTGTCATGCTGCTCGGCAGATACGGCGTGAACGGCGACCCCGTCCGCCACAAGCCTGAGACATGGTCAGAGAAGTCGGTCTATCTCATTACATATGGCGACATGGTCACGGCGCCGGGCGAACGGCCACTGCAGACGCTGCATCGCTTCGCGAACCAGTATCTAAAAGATGCAGTAGATACCATACACATCCTTCCTTTCTTTCCCTATTCGTCTGATGACGGCTTCTCGGTCATTGACTATCGGGAAGTAAACAGCGAGCTCGGAACGTGGAAGGACATCAAGGACATTGACAAGGACTTCGACCTGATGTTCGACCTGGTCCTCAATCACGCGTCGCGGCACAGCCGCTGGTTCAAGGGCTTCATCGCGGAAGTCGCCCCTCCCCGTGAGTACTTCATAGAAGTGGATCCGGGCACCGATCTTTCCAGCGTAGTGCGTCCCCGCAGCAGTCCTCTGCTCACCGCCGTGCAGACGCGCAACAGGGAACGCTGGATCTGGACGACATTCAGCGAGGATCAATGTGACCTCAACTTCGCCAATCCGAACCTCCTGTTCGAGTTTCTGGACATTCTGCTCTTCTACATCTCCATGGGCGCTCATGCGGTGAGGCTCGATGCCATCGCCTATCTCTGGAAAAGAATCGGCACGGAATGCATTCATCTCCCCGAAACACATGAAGTCGTGAAGCTTTTCCGAAACCTGCTGGACGTCGTCGCTCCGCAGGTCATTCTACTCACCGAAACGAATGTCCCGCACAAGGAGAACATAAGCTACTTCGGCGACGGCGACGAAGCGCACATGGTCTACCAGTTCAGCCTTCCGCCCCTTCTTCTGCACGCCCTTCTCACGGGGAACTCACAGCATCTGACGAATTGGGCGGCCGCTCTGGGCAACGCACCTGAGGGATGCACGTTCCTCAACTTCACGGCATCTCACGACGGCATCGGGGTGCGTCCCCTCCAGGGCTTGATTTCGGACAAGGAAATGGCGGATCTTGTCGCCGATATTCAGGCCAAGGGCGGGTATGTTTCGAAGAAGATGAACTCGGACGGCTCGGAAAGTCCGTACGAACTGAATATCACGTACTACGATGCGCTTGGAGGAACTGCTGACGAATCGGATGATATGAAAATATCCCGCTTCCTCTGCTCACAGACCGTTGCCATGGCCCTGCAGGGCGTCCCGGCGATCTACTTCAACAGCCTCGTCGCGGCGTCCAACAACACGGGAGGAGTTGAGCTGACCGGACACGCGCGCACGATCAATCGCGGAAAATGGAACCTGGATGACCTCGAGGAGCTGATCAACAACCCGGAATCCGAAGCCTCCCGGGCCTTCAGCGCCTATCTTGATCTCCTGCATGTCAGAACCGACCATCCCGCGTTTCATCCTAATGCTCCGCAGCGTATCCTCGATATCGGCGATTCGTTGTTCTGCATCGAAAGAACCGCGGTCGATGGGTCTGAAGTGGTGGTCTCCATCAGCAACTTCACATGCAAGCCTCTGCTCCTGAAAGTGGACGACCGCTTCCCCGCCCTGGCAGGAGAACACCCCTGGCTGGATTTGATTCGTCGGGAAACGAGGGGTGAACAGGACGGACAGCTTGAGCTCGCGCCGTATGAAACGTGCTGGCTTCAAGTCAGCTCAGACGAGTAATCCATTATGACACGCAGTGCCCTGACCGCCGGAATAGCAGGCCTCCTGATTGGCGTTGCTTTGACATTCCTATTTGTTCACTCACGCGAACAGAGGATCGATTCTTCTACTCTCTCCCGCGTTTCACAGGTTGCCGAAGACGCGACTCACGAAGAAGTCGAAGATGCGGGAGATCCGTTTGAAGACACCGACTTCTTCGGAGACGACTGGGGCGAAGCTCTGGAAGAGTCACCTGACGCGGAAGTCGATCGTCTCGTGACGGAAAATACGGCGCTTCGAAAACAGATATCGGAACTTCTCGAGTGGATCCGCATGAATCTCCCCGAAACCGCCACTTCTCCCGAGGTCGGACGCATTGCCGCTCTCGATATGCCGGTCCTTGACGCCCATCTTGAGCTTAACGAGGCGATCGCCGACGCCCTTCAACTGAACGAACAGCAGTACGGTGCGGTAACAGAAGTGCTGAGAGAATCATACAACGGTCTGCTTGCCCTGCGCGACGAACACACGCACATCCGCCAGAAGGACGGCACCAAGATGGACATCACAGTCCGGCGATTCGGCGAGGAAGGTCAGCAACTCGAATCCCGGCTGCGCAGCGGCCTGAAATCGGCCATGGGCGAAGAGAAGTACGAGCAGTTCATCAGCGCCGCAGGTGACGGTCTGGCACGCGATTACCACTACTTCGGGCAAGCCAGACAGAACCTGCGGTTCCAGACGTTCACTTCGAAGGACGAGGGCAAGCCGCGCATAAAGATCGTCGACCGGTACTACTTCAACCAAGGCGGCGGCAGCACGACCATCAAGGAATACGCGGGAACATTCAGTATTCTCCCCAATGCCTACAAAGCCTATATCGAATGGGCCGCGCCACAATCCTACTCACCGTAACGGAAACGGAGCAGATCCCTCAACATCGCGATGAATCCAAAGCTCAGTATTGTTCTTGCTGCCCGGAATGCGATGCCGTTCGTTCCGGAGGCGATTGAGATTGCTGAACAATGCGCTCTCGAGGTCGACGGCGAGGTGATTGCTATAGACGGCGCATCGAACGACGGAACATGGGAGGCCTTGTCTGCGATGCAGGGATGTTCGTCACACCAACAGGCAGAGCCGGGATTAGCATCAGCGAGAAACGAGGGCGTGGCGTTGGCCAGGGCTGAGTTCATCGCGTTTCTCGACGCTGATGACGCATGGCTGCCGGGGAAGACGGAGCAGCAACTCCGGCTCCTGAGGGAAAATCAGGAAATGGACGTGGTCTCCTGCCTGCTCAAGCGAGTCGGACCGGGAGAAGACGGAACGCTTCAGCCAGCATGGACGCCGTCCGGCTGCATCTTCCGCCGGCGCGCTTTTGAACGCGTAGGCTCCTTTGATTCACGCTACACGATCGGATGCGACCACGACTGGTTCGTGCGTGCCCGTCATGCCCGCCTGCCGATGGCCCTCATCGAGAAGTGCCTGCTCCACAAGCGCATTCACGAACACAACTTGTCGCACGACCGAACAACATACAGGAAAGAGATTCTTCAGATCCTCCGGTCGAATAGATAGGTCCGGCTATTCCCCTGAAGTGGCCTGTTGCTTTTTTCGGGAGCCGACAGGGCTCTACCATCGCCCATCGTAATCCTGCTCCTAATCCTGATCGATTATGATTACGAGCAGGATTACAATTAAGAATAGGACAAACATATGGGCTCATGTCGTGTTTTCGCCGAGGCTCGCACCTAAGCGCAGATGCACCCCCTTTTTACTCCCTGCTCGCCATTTACATTTCGCCCTGCCTCTCATTACGATAAGATTCAGAAAATATGCAGAAGACGACTATCCTTTTTGACTTCGACGGCACACTGGCTGAAACCATGATGCTGATCCACGAAATATTCAACCGGCTGTCCGGCGTGTACGGCTATCGCCATATGCCGGAAGAGCATATCCAGCAGCATCGTCACCTGAGTCTGCGGGAGTTCATTGAGTCCTTCGGTATCTCGTTCTGGAAAATCCCTATCATCGCGATCCATGCACGGAGGCTCATGCACCAGGACATTCACGAAGCACACCCTCCGGATGGACTGGTCGAAGTCCTGACCAGAATTCATGACAGCGGTCGCTACAGGATGGACATTCTGACTTCGAACCGCAGGAAGAACGCACTCAAGTTCCTCACCGAGCACTCCATGGGATGGTTCGATGAAGTCCAGACCACGCGCCGTGTCCTCAGCAAAAGGAAACGGGTGAAACAGTATATTCGTCAGAAGGGACTCGACCCGCAGAGCCTCTACTATGTTGGAGACACTTCCGTCGATGTCGAGAGCGCCCACCTCGCCGGCGCAAAGGCTGTTGCCGTAACCTGGGGTCTCAATACCCGGGAGGCGCTGTCCCGCTCCAAACCCGACTACCTGGTAGATCACCCCAGCGAGCTGCTCGACATCTTTCCGACAGACTAGCCGCAAGAAGATGTCGGCGCGGCAGAACTCTCCCTCTCCCTCAGTGCAGACACGTCGTCGGCCAAGCGACAAAGCGGGTGGTTTAAGTGAAACCGTTTAAGAAAGCGAGTAAGTCTGCCTTGCCTGCCATTCAGATCTCTGCGCATCCGATAGAAACATAAGAATTGGTCACAGGGAATTGATCAACTTCCGGATCTCCGCTTCTGTTTCTTATTCCTCTTCTCAATCTGCCTCTTGCGAGGAAATGATGACGGGCCCGGCCGATTCGGACCACGCGATTGAGCCGGACGCCCCCTTGTGTTGCCCGCAATGGCGACGCCCACCTTACGTCCGCCCATGTCCAGATGACTTCGCGTTATGCTGTCGATGACTCCCTGCGCATCGGCGCGCGGCACTTCGAAGTACGCCTGCATGTTGACGATGTTGATGCGGCCGACATCGACACTGCTGTCGCGATCGGCAACGTTCAGAAGACTGATCAGCTTCTTGGGTGTCAACCCGTTGGTACGGCCGACATTCATGACCAGCTCGACCATCGACGGCATCCTCTTGCCGCCGTCATGCCTTTCCCGGTCATCACGTCCGGGTTTACGCGAGCCTCTGGACTCATGCCTCTCCGGCTCCTCGTTGAGGTCAGGTGCGGATCGATAGTAATTGATCGCGTGGTGCAGTTGTATGGAGATGAATCGCTTAATGACCTCCTCCACAGAGAGATCTTCAAGAATGCTGCAGAACTCGTCTATGTGATTGTCGACAGGGCCTGTGACGACCTTACAATCCCGCACCTTCTCCGCCAGATTCATCAGGCGCACGCGAATGATTTCATCTCCTGTCGGCACGCGGCGCTCACGGAACTTCTTGCCGAGGGCTTTTTCGATCCGCTGGACCTTGTAGTGCTCGCGCATATGAATGATGGAGATCGAAATCCCCTCCTTGCCCGCGCGTCCCGTGCGCCCACTGCGATGGGTGTACGAATTGAGGTCATCCGGCAGGTTGTAATTAATGACATGCGTGAGGTCGTTTACATCGAGTCCGCGGGCGGCGACGTCTGTCGCTACGAGAATCTGAACCTGGCGCTCACGGAATGCTTTCATAACGCGGTCGCGCTGCTGCTGTGAAAGATCGCCATGGAGAGGCTCCGCATTGTAGCCCTCTTTTCCGAGCTTGTCGGCTACCTGCTGGGTCTCTGAACGCGTACGGCAGAAGACGATGCCGTACATATCCGGGGAGACGTCAACGATCCGGCGTAAAGCCCGGTAGCGGTCTTTCGCGTGGACGACCACTACTTCATGCACAACGTTCTCAGCACCTGCGTTCCGCGTGCCGACCGTGATCTCTTCCGGTTTGTCCATGTACTTGTGCGCGATTTTCGCCACTTCCCGGGGCATCGTCGCCGAGAAGAGCAGCGTCTGGGCCTCATCCGGAACGTTCGATAGAATCGTTTCGAGATCCTCCTCAAAACCCATGTTCAACATTTCGTCTGCTTCATCGAGCACCACACGCTCAATCCGGGAGAAGTCGGCCTTCTTCCGTCTCAGCAAATCAACCATGCGCCCGGGCGTTGCCACGACGATCTGAACGCCATGCGAAAGAGATGCAAGCTGCGGCCTGATATCCGCGCCACCGTAGACCGCCAGCACCTTGACCTTGGGCAGACAGGAGGAGAAGTTGCGCAGGTCGCGGGCGATCTGCATGCACAGTTCGCGGGTTGGACAGAGAATCAGCGCCTGCGGCGTGGCATCGTCAAGCCGGAGCCGTTGAAGAATCGGCAGGCCGAAGGCGGCGGTTTTCCCGGTACCGGTTTGCGCCAGCGCAACCATATCGCGTCTGCTCCCGAGCAGAAACGGCATCACTTCGCCCTGCACGGGCGTGGGTATCTCAAAGCCAAGGGCAGAAATGCCCTCAAGCAGTTCGGAGCTGAGCTCCATATCAGTAAACTTCATCGTTAACCCTAATGTTAGTCAGCAGGAAACCCAATCAACCGATCTCTATCCTGCAACTAAACATCGGGGCCTCAGAATCTGAGGAGCGCGCGGAAGATGGACGTAGACGGACAGAAGATCAACCTAAATCTGACAACGCCAGCAAAAGAAGACCGGGCGTACCTGAGAATATACAATAGTAGCTCAGCACTTAGCTTCTTGCTTTATGTTTTAAGGTATGGCCCTATCCGCTTCTATCCGCTTCTATCCGCTTGGCCCTATCCGCTTGGCCCTATCCGCTTCTTGTCGCCTTCTGTTGCGACTGGCTTACGATGCCTTTTCGTCAAGCCTTCCATTGATATACTTATGGAGTACGCTTGAAATCAGCGTCTGATATGGCAGTCCTTCTTCAACTGCTTTCTTCTGGAAGTGGACCAAGTCACGTTCGGTCATGCGAATGTTCACTCGCTTATCTTTACGCAGTGTCGCGCGTGCCGCATTCTGATATCTTCCAGCTTCGCGCTTGAAGTTTGGAATGCGCTTCCATTCTCCCTTCTCGACCGATTCCAGTATGTCTTGCTCTTCTTTTGTCAGCTTCATTTCGGATCACCTCCGAGGTACTTCTGAGTCATCTTTCGGCTGGGGATGATGGTCTTTAGAAAGACGATCTCGTCATTCTCTACAAAGGGAACGAGACAGGCATAATGCTCCACATTGACGATGAATATCCGCTGCCCGGGATAAGCCTTCTGGTTCGGGTGTTCGATCGTGTCTAGAAGACCATCATGAGTCATGTGGTAGACGATTTCTTCAAAAGTCACTCCGCGTTCGCTTCTCAGCAACTCGTTCTTCTCGTCATTCCAGTCAAACAACTTCATGATGCAAACATATCATAATGTGTGCACTATGGCAACAGGACTTCTCGGGAGATACGGTACAATAGGCGCGCGGGAAGGCGTTGCGGACAGACTAAGTGTAGAGACAAAGAGTGGCGACAAAGTTCTGATGAACTCGTTATTCGGCCTACGGGGCATCCAGCCTGACGTTGTACATCCGCATCGTATCGCCGGGGGAGACGGTGGTGTCTATATGTTGACGCGTGGTTTCTACTCCTGCTGATACTCCGTTCTCTGTCACCTGCGTCAGGGGAATCCATCCGCCGCCGCTGGCCATCAGATTTGTCGTGTATCTCAGGGTGTAGGTTTTGCCGCCTACGCTGTCCCAGGTGATCGTTGGGTTGGGGCCGGAGTAGTCCAACTGGTGCAGGGCCAGTGATGACGAGGCGCTCTTGGGGTGCGTTCCCGCGTAGGACTCGTCACGGTCCGAAGAGCCGTCTTTGTCCCAGTCCGAATTCTCATCCGCGTCATCCAGATTCTCAAACTTGTCCATCTCCCAGTCATCGTCAATTCCGTCATGGTCCGTGTCTACGAACGCGGATCCCTGCCGGATGATGAGGACTGGGTCACTCGTGACTTCCTGTTCGGCTGAACCTGTCAGTTCCAGGTCGGTGACGTAGAAGTTGTGGTTCTCGTCGTTCCCCGCGCTGCCGTTGAATAACTTGATCTTCCTGACAGCCTGATCCGCATTGGCGGCTAGCGTGCCCGTGATCTCCGTGGCTCCGATCATGAACAAATACTGACCCGTTGCCGTCACTTCAAACGCAAGATCCAAACCGTCACTGGTGTATCCGACGCCTGTGTCGCGTCCTGCAGTCTGGTCATCAATGACATAGTCTGCGCCGCCCCCGACGAACTTGAAGACCAAAAGGTCGTCACCCGCGTTGTTCTGCAGGCAGATACCCACAGCTTTGCCGGTATCAATGTAGTTGTTGTCGAATTTCAACGAGAGCGTATCGCCTACACTCATTGCCTGGCTGAAAGCTCGAACCGCCACCGAGGTATCCCCGCTATTGGCCCAGAGCCCCCAGCCGTCCGCCCCGATACTCAGAAAAGAGTTACCCGGAGTTTCCGCATGGAAGTGACCGGCACTGCCCCCGCTGGTTGTAAGACTCCAACCCCCACCCCAGCCAGACCCGCCATTGTCACCGTTGTCCCATCCGTCGGTGTACTCGGTGTTGGATGCTGTGTCCGTCGCGATCACGGCTGAACCCGTCATGGTTCCGGAAACGGTGAATTCGTTTGTTCCGACGCCGAGACCAAGCGAAAGCGCGGACCAGTTCAAAGCCGAAGGCAATGAACCTGTCACCCCATTGAGTTTGTTGCTCCAAAGGAGACTCCCTCTCAGACTTGGGTTGGCGACACCTGACAGGTCGTACGTCGCAATGTTATTGGCCACGCTTATTCCTGAAGCGGGATTCGTGATGACGATATCCGGACACGCCGTGACAGCCAGAGACCAGTCTGAACCTCCATTGTTATCCCAGGTACCTTCGCCGTCGTTGAAAGCGAGGTTAAGCTCCTCCGTACCGGGAAGAATCGAGTACGTGTAGGTCCATGATCCGCCTGCGCCCGCACTCATGGCGGGGTTGGGCTCTATCACGTCATTCCATCCGTCGCGACCGATTGCTATATGGACAGGAGAAACAAGTTCGAGTGGCCCCTCATTCGGATGATAGGTAATCGTTACATTCACACACCCGCTGGGCTCTGCGGGACCGTACTCCACGGTTGAAGGATTCCCGCAATCGGTGATACCCGTGTTCCAGTTACTTCCTTCATTACTGTCGCTCACGGAACCAGCAGTATTCTCAAACCACACGATAGCAGAAGGCGCATCGTCAGGGACCGTATTCGTGTACGTCCATACACCACTGCCTGCATCAGCCATCTGATAACGACTCCAGTCCGTCCCGTTGTTGAAACTGATCTGAAGGAACACCGGGCTCTCCGCGCTCAACGGGCGGCCAGTCGAATCATATGTTGTCACCAGGGGAGTGCAGTCACTGGGGCTGTCCGAAAAGGTCACCGGCGAGGGCGACGTGCCGTCGTCTTCGACATAGACATGCTGAATCTCGGATTTGTGCGTGTTGCCTTTGCTGTCCACTGTTTCAATGTAGTAATCGAGCAACTTGTTGCGATAGCCGTTGACTTTGACCCAGTAGTAATCAGCCATCGCGTCCGGCTCCCGGAAGAGATTAAGTCCGTCATTGTTGGTCGGGTCGTCCTTAGGCAATACACGTCTATTCATGGTCATAGACACCCAGCTTCCGACACTGGCGCCGCCCGCATAGGTTTCATTGTCGTTGTTATCGAGAGGATTAGTCCCATCGTTGTCCACGCGAACCTTGAGCGTGACCGAACTGATGCCCGATACGTCATAGGCGAGCGTCCAGATGTAGAAGTCTGATGGCCACGGATCCGTTTCATAGCCGACCGTTACACTGCTGTTGAAGTAAGGGGGAACCCCAAGATACTGGCCGCGACCTTTTCCGCCGGGATTCCAGGGAAAGCGCTGCGGCTTGAAGGTTGTGGGTGGAGTGGCATCGCCCGAGGCGTCACCAATCACCGGCTCAGCGAGAGACTTTGCGCGGTTGGCGGCAAAGGTATGCTTCACGGCATCATCATTCTGCAGGTTACCATTGAAATACAGGAAACCGCTATCGAAACCCCACATCAGGAAATGCCATGCCTGTTCCGCGGCATTCGGGTTATTGTATGTCCCATCGTCCTGGTAAGGCTCTTCGATCCGCCATACCTGCACTTCGCCGCCGCCGTCGAGTGTGATCTGCTCAGCCGTCTCACAGTAGTTGATGCCCGCGAACATGACCGCCCAGTTGCGCATATCCTGGTGCCATCCATTTTCAAGATCGAAGAATGTGTTCGGGTCATTCGGGTCGATGTCATCATTGTTGATGGTGCGCGGAGGCTCGAGCCAGCGATAGAACTGCGGGCTGCCCTGGTCTGCGGCCAGCCAGGAGCCGTCTTCAACGTGTACGATGTCATCAGCGGGTGGCGGGTGATCCGCAAGAAACTGTCCGATGGTAGTGGCCTTTTTCCCGTGACTGGATGCTTCATTCATGAACTGAGGCGCGAACTCTGTCCAGAAAGAGCTGCCGCCGCCCCAGAAGTTCTCACCATCGTTAGTGAGCATGACCAGCGAGGGTTGATCTGGATCATTATACTCTGAAATCTTTCCATCAATGTCCGCCCAGCCGACCTGGGAGTACCCGCTTTGATAGCCATGATAGTCACATTGAGGAGCGATGATGATCTTGGACTCGACGCCCGTTTCCGGGTTTACGTATTTCGCGCGGTGCATCTGATACGCGAAGGGAACAGGAAACGCATTTCCGTATGAATCGCGATTGTTATTGTACCATTGATCATCCGGTACAGTCGGCCCCAGGAGGTCGGCTCTGTTCGGCGGATCGGCCTTGAGAATACCTGCTGCCATGGCTTTGCTTTCATAATTCTGGCAGGTACGCGCGATGTGGCTGTTGCCAATCATCACCCACTTGTAGCCGAACTCAGTCAGCACATCGATCATGTGATGCGAGAAAGCCAGTTCGATCGGCCAGAAGCCTTTCGACTGATCGGACATGTCGGCGTTCATACCCCACGATTTGCGGGTGCGCTCGCGCTGCATCGCGATCTGCTTGCGCAGAACGCTCTTGGGCAAGAGAGGACTGAAAGCGTGATTATAGGTCTGCCCGAGTATTTCCGCTTTTGAATGTCCGCCGCTGGTCGTCCAGCCATGCGCTTCGATGTTCTGGTTGTTCCATCCCGGCGAGTAGCCGTACTTCGTGTCGCGCCCGAAACTCCAGAGGTCCCGCTGCAGAGCACCCGAAAAACTTATCGTCATCCCGGCATCAGGATCGCTCATCGAGCCTACAGACTGCTTTATCCAGTTCTGATACGCGTTCTGCTTGTCCGGATCTTCGAAGACCGAGTCATTCCCGCCAACGAGAAGGACAGAAGGATGCTGTTCGGTATCGCCGTAGTAGGCATTGTTAGCGTCTTTGTTCAGCTGAGAGTCATAGCCGAACTGCGTCTGGTTCGGCCGGGCGGGATCCGGTTCGCCCCAGTAGATCGGCTGGTGGAGGTGGCGGTGGATGCCGACGTGTACCCCATCGAATGCCGCGCATTCGAGGACAGGAAGGAGAACAGATTGCATCAGAAGACATGCGGCGCCTATCCTCAAACCCGTATTTCGCAGCAGGGATAACGTTGATCTTCCGCACATCTTAAGACTCCTGGAACTTTCAAGCACACTGTTTCATTGAGCGGGATGCTCCGTTCCGCTCGTGATCTTGTGTCCTAATAACCCCGTAAAGTCTTAATAGTTAAACGGTTTACTTAATTAATTCACGGGAGTCCAAAGCCCTGCGTGGCAGAGCTCCGCATCGTTTAGGTCCTTTGGGTCCCTTCCGTCCTTTTCAGGTCGGAAGAGAAGCGACCTGAAGGATCAAAACGACCTAAGCCTCGGAGCTATCGCCACCGGGCGGCAGAACCCCTCTGTTCTCGGACGCGACCCATACGAAACGTGAGCGCGATTTGCTTCCTTTGTAGGCGGGGACGCGGAAGCTGCGCACATGGAAGTTACAACTCATCAGGAGGTGTTCGAACTTCCTGCCCGGCTGAGCCGACCAGACAGCCAGACATCCCCGCTCGCGAAGTGAGTCGCGACAGGCCAGAATTCCTTGAGGACCGTACAGGCGGCGGTTCCCCGCATCGGTCACCGCACCGGGACCATTGTCGATATCCAGCAGGACCGCATCGAAGATGTTTCTGGAGCGTGATATGAGGTCGACGACATCGCCTCTCTGGATTTCCACTCGTTTATCCCTCAGCGGGTGACCGTTCAGTTCCGCGAGGAACTCATGATTCCATTTGACGACAGCGGGTATCAGTTCGCACACAACGACTTTCGCGTGGGGACCCACCATATCCAGAGTCTGACGCAAGGTGTAGCCCATACCCAGGCCGCCAATGAGCACGCGCGGCTCGTTGCGTTCAATCAGATGAGCACAACCCAGCCGCGCCAGCTCCAGCTCCGATTCATGCTGGCGACTGCGCATCAACTCCTGACCATTGACCTTGATGAAGAAATCACGGTCATGTTGCCAGAGGACCATTTCACCCCCGTCAGGCGTGCGCGATGCAGCAATTCTCAGTCTCGGTTTCATGGTGGACAAACTATGCGATCAAAGGTGGCTCCATGTGAGGAACTTCCCGGTTGCTTCGGCCAGCAGTGATTCCGCCTCGGCAAGGGCGTCGTCCAGCGGCATCGTGTCAGGCCGGGTTGCGAATGCGGCTTCAATGCCTGCTTCTTTGATGGCCTTGTCCGAGAGCTGGATTGTGCCGGCAATGACGCACACGCGCGAACCCGCCTGCTTTGCGGCCCTGATCACTCCCGAGACGACTTTGCCCCTGAGCGACTGACTATCGAACTTCCCCTCCCCGGTCACAACCCAGTCCGCGCCACTGAGCGCATCCTTCAATCCGGAAAATTCCATCACCGTGTCGATTCCCGGAATAAGCTTCGCGCCCATAAAGGCAACCGCCCCCGCCGAGAGCCCGCCGGCCGCGCCGCCTCCCGGGATGTCCATTTCTATCCCCGTCTGCTCCCGCACGAGACGAGAAACTACTTCCAGCCCGGCCGAAAGACATTCAACCATTTCCGGTGAAGCCCCTTTCTGCGGCCCGTATATCGGAGCGGCGCCATATTCGCCCAGCAACGGGTTGTCCACATCACAAAGAACATCCACCTCGGGCAGGTGCAGATCGGTTGGCGGCACGACCTTTGCGACCTTTGACAGGCCCTCTCCCCCAAGCGGGATCTCTGCTCCAGCTCCATCAAGAAACTTCCATCCGAGCGCCATTGCCGCGCCGACGCCGCCATCGACCGTTGCGCTCCCTCCAACAGCCAGAAGTATTCTTCGCGGCGCCCGCTCAAGGCAGGCCCGGATCAACTCGCCGGTTCCAAAGGTTGTCGTCAGACAGGGGTTGTATTCATCCGCGCGAAGAAGCGGAAGGCCGCTTGCCGAAGCCATTTCAACCAGAGCCGTCCTGTCCTTCTCAAACCAGGCGTAGCCCGCCTTAATTTTCATCGAAGGCAGTGGGCCCATGACTTCGCGGGCAACCCACTCGCCTCCGCGAGCTTCCATCAGCGCATCTGCCGTACCTTCGCCACCATCCGCCATCGGTTTCAGAATCACTTCCGCGGAAGGCAGTACAGCATGTATCGCCTCAGAGATAATGCGACAGGCGTCGTGCGCATGAAGCGTCCCCTTGAAGGAATCCATAGCGAGGACAATCTTCACAACTCAGATTCCCTTGTGCGGATCGTCGGCCCGGGCTTCCGGTTTTCCTTCGGAGATATTGTGGTAGAAGCGCGTTGTAGGATAGGCGAAATCAATATCATCCGCTTTCGCGAACGCCGTCAGGACTTCTTCCCATATCGCCGTCTCTGACGATCGTCGCTTTCTCGGCTCGCACAGATAACGGATGGTCAGGGTCACGCCGTTGTCCGCGACTGACGTCCACACGATTGGAGTCAGATGCTGGAAGAAGATGAGGTACTTGCGCGCCGCTTTTCGGACTTCACGTTCGGCGGCCGCGCTCTGGATACACGAATGCTCGTTGGCAATTGTCGAAAGAACTTCTTTCGCCTTTTTCCAGTCGCTCTCGAACGTCACTGTAATCGGCAATTCATTCCAGATGAAGTTGAACCCCTGGACGTAGTTCGCAACGCTCTGCTTGAACAGGATTCCGTTCGGCACATGAATAATGCGTCCTGTGCTCTGGTCCGCGTTGACCCAGTTGCGAATTTCAACGAGCGAGAACTGGAAGAGGCGAATGTCGATCACGTCACCAGCCTGTTCACCGATCTGAATCCGGTCGCCGACAACGAACGGTTTGCGCGTCGTAAGGAAAATCCAACCCGCAAGATTGGTGACTGGATCCTGCAGTGCGATGGCAATACCGGCAGAGAGAATACCGAAGTAGGCCATGAGGCCCGTGATGCCCCCGAGCCAGATGCGGACCATGGCGATCAGCGCAATGAATCCGACGACATAGCCGACAGTCTTTCCCGCGATGTAGCGGCGCGCCATATCTTCCGTGCGCTTGTGAACGATCATTGAGGCAATGACTCGGAGAATGAGGTAGATGATCCATACACAGACCGTCCACAGAATCTTGTCCATTGTATCGGGAGAAAGACCAATGTACTGATTGATCAGTTCCTTCAGCGATGTCCATCCTTCACTTATCATAGCGTCCTCCAAAAATGCGCTCGGCGAACAATAGCGGATAATCCCGCCCGGAACATCCTCAAATAGTTGTCAGCGTCAGGCATCCGGCTTCTATTCCTTCGTTCGTCCCCTGATCGTCTCATCTTTTCCCCTATATGACCCGAGTTTTTGCATTTTTGCGAAGCTGATCTCCGGAAAAAGGATCCACTGCTTCCAAGTGTGGGAAAATAGAGGAATTCCGGCCGAAAATCAGCCGAATCAGGGATGTCCGATCCGGCTTTCGAGAAAACCGCCTGCCATCGGGGAATCTGGCATATCAATTGCTTTTTCTAGCTATGGAAGGAGAACAAGAAAATGAAAACGGTTCTGAAGACGCTGGCGGTGATATGGGCAGTCCTGGTGGCGATGGGCTGTTCTTCTGTGCCGAATCCCTACATCCCGGAAACGGTAGGTGTGGTAACCCCCGGCAAACTCGAAAGCGGCCTCCAGGTGAGAATCACTCCCATCGAGGACCATACCCCCCTCGGCACGCCGGTTCTCTTCCGTGTACATATCCGCAATGTCGGCGAGAATGCCCTATGGGTTCCCAAAGACCCGACCCTCGTGTTTCTCTGGACCTATCCGAACGGGCGCCGCGACAACTTCGTACTCGAGGATCCGGCTCCCCGTCATTTCCGTGAACAGGAAGCCGTTCTGTTGCAGCCGGGACACCAGGTCACACTTTCCCAGGCGATTGAGACCTATTACTTTCCGCGGCCCGGCATCACCGAGTTCTCCGTCGTGATAAACGTTCCGCGGAATACGAATCCCGAGCTGGATCCCTTCTGGCACGGTGAACTGACGTCGAACTCCTACGGAATCCGGATGATGAAACCGGGACAAGGTGTGGCGCAGTTGGCAATGAACGACACTTCTTCCTAAGAGTGCAGTATCTTCCAGGCTCCCGGTTCGATTTCGAGCCGGGAGTTTTCTTTGTGTGCCTCACCGCTCCACAGGTCTGTTGACGGTGCGGACATCTCATGCGCCGCAGTCGCGGCGCCGCAGTTGATTAGAACAGTCACACTGTCATCACCAAGCAACCTATTGTACGCGAGCAATCTCGACTCCTGAGTATCAACCCACTCGATACTCCCTCGTCGTAAGACCTCATACCTATTGCGAAGACCGATCGCTTTCTTAAAGAACTCCAACAGTTCGTGGTCCGGCCCTCTCGGAGTAGGCCCGGTCTTACCCCGCCAGCGATGAGCTTCCGGCTCGTAGTCTATATCGTTCCATAACATCGGCTGGCGGCAGTCGGGATCGTTCGCGCCCCACATACCCACCTCGGTGCCGTAGTAGATCATCGGCGCACCAACGTACGTCATCTGGAAAACGGTCAGCTGTTTCAGCGCGTTGTAGGTTTCTTCGGACGGCTTGGACGTTCTGAAATCGGCCCCCGATTTCACGCGCGATTTGTGAAAATAGTCGTCCCAGTTCCAGTCCTCCCCCACGCCGTTCTGGAGCATGCTGGCGATCCGGCCCACGTCATGGGAGTCGAGAAGATTCTGCAGAACCTGTGTCACAGGTTCGCTGTAAGCGTTCCGCACCTCGTCGTGCCGCGACTGGAACTCATGCACATCCATCCTGCTGCCGGGAGAGAAGAATGCCGCCGAAGGATAGAGCCAGACATAGTTCATTACCGCATCGAATTCATCGCCCTGCAGGTACTCCCGGGCCAGGCCGACTATCTCACCGGTGAGGTACGAGTCCGGATTGATCCCACGCACACAGCGGCGCCACTCTTTCCAGAAACCGTGTGGAACGCAGAACGCGACATCAAGACGCCATCCATCAATGCCTCGCTTCAGGTTTCCATTACCGTCAGGATCCATCCAGCGACGCGTAATATTGAAAATGTAGTCGCGTACCGGGGCAACCAGCGACTCATCGGTCCTGTTCAACTCCGGCAGGGCTTTATGATTTGCCCAGCTCATGTAGTCAAACTTTCCATTGCGCTTCCACTTCGTGATGCGGTACCAATCCGTATACCTCGAGTCTTTTCCGTTCTTCAGAAGATCCTCGAAGGCAAAGAACCCGCGGCCCGTATGGTTGAATACGCCGTCGATGATCACGCGCATTCCCCGTTCGTGGATTTCCTCCACCAGATCCACAAAGAAACGGTCGGCGGATGTCCAAATCCACGATGCGGGATCATCTGTCTCTTTCGCCTCGGCCAAAGCCTTGATGTCCCCTTCCCGGTCCGGACCGAAAGTGGGGTCGATGTGGTGGAACGTGTTGCCGTCGTACTTGTGCAGCGATTCGGCCTGGAAGACAGGATTCAGGTATATAGCCGTTACGCCCAGATCCTGCAGATAGCCGAGTTTTTCCCGTACGCCGACAAGATCTCCGCCGAAACGGCGATGGTAGACGTTGTGATAGAAACCGCCCAGGCGGGATTCCCTCTCGTCCCGCCTGTACCAGTCGATTCCCCACTTCGTGATCGCCCAGTCTTCCTTTCCGTCGAAGCCGATGTCATGGGCTGTTGGATTGCTTTGCGGGCAACCGTTACGGAAACGTTCCGGGAATATCTGATACCAGACTGCATCCTTTGCCCATTCCGGTACTTTGCTGATCACATCTTCAGTCGGCATATTTACGTCCTGTTTTACTGTCCAATATCACATTGTCCATTTCGACATAGGTAAGATTCCGCCCGCGCGTGAAATCGTAACCCCACAGATACCTGCCCTGCATCCGGAACAGGAGTTTCTCTGAATCCTGCGTCCATTCCAGCCGTTCCTGCAGATCCACGGTGTAGTCGTTTGTAATTGCCGGTGAGTAGTACATGGTCTGAAGGAGGAAGCCTTCTCTGACCATCACCACGAAATGGTCCCGCGTGTGCTGGCGCCTGAGCAGCTCCGCTGTTTTCTCTCCGTCCGGTGAATCGAGTCTCTGAACACGCACTGAAGGCGGCAGGTAGATCTTGAAGCCGAACCAGAGAATCGCGGCGGTGACCAGAACGACAACAACCCATCGGGGAACGAAAACCCCGTCTCCCCTCAACATTCTGGAGTAGTCCCGCCCCATAACACCCCGCGTACTTACGCTACGGCTGGACCCCGGCCGGGGCGTTGGTCACACTCGTATCGGCAGCGCCGGCACTGCTCGAACGAGAGAAGAAAATCGTCATCACATCGCGGTACGCAAGGAAGATCATCAGACCGAACAGCAGGACGAAGAACACATTCCAGAGTACCACGACGAGTTTCTTGTGGACGGGGCGACGGGTGATCAGCTCCCAGAGGGAGAAAACGATATGTCCGCCGTCCAGGACAGGAAGGGGCAGAAGATTAAGGATCGCGAGATTGATGTTCAGAAAGCATGTGAACCACAACGCCATCATGAAACTGCTCTGAATCAGAAGCCACAGAGAATAGAAGATGGCTACCGGTCCGCCGATGCCCTGCGCCGCATGCTTCGCTTCTCCCGGCGTCACAAACGCTTTCAGAATCCGGAAGATCGGAGCCGCGTGACCTCTTATCTGATCGAGGGGACGTGGATGAACCCGTTGATCGGTATCGACGTAGAACTGATTGAACTGCACGCCGATCAGCGCCCTCTCCGCCTCCGCGTCATATGCCGGACTGACTTCAAGCGTGAGCGTTTCCCCTCCGCGCTGAACGGTCATCGGAACACGTTGTCCGGGCACGTCATTCACGAGTTTGATGAGGTGGGGAATGCTGTATACGGGTTCACCGTTGAAAGTGGTGATCAGATCGCCTGCAAGGACGCCCGCCTCTTCCGCGCTCGATCCCGGCATCGTCGCAAGTACCTTGCAGAAACCGACGGGAACCATTCCGCCCACTCCACGTACCGAGGCAAACAGTTTCTCCGTGGCCAGAGAAACAGTGAATGTTTCGTCTCCCCGCGCGGCGACCATTTCGACTTCGTCACTCAACGCGCCGACGATCAGAAAATCCTGCCAGTTCGTTATCTTCTCGCCGTTAACGCTCCTGATCTCATCGCCCGGCCGTAGACCTGCGGCATAAGCCACTGAATTTGTTTCCACAAAACCGACTACGCTGGAGGCCTCATCCGGCGACGCCGGCTTACCCACCCAGTAGATCACCCACGCAATGATGAACGCCAGGACGACATTTCCGACCGGACCCGCGAAAGCGACGATGATTTTGCGCCAGGGCGCCACGTGCGGAAGGTTCCGGCTGTTGCCGTCCTCGTCTTTGTCCTCCGTTCCGGTGGGATCCATCTGCGGCAATGCCACGTAGCCGCCACACGGGATCCACCCGATCTTATACAACACGCCCCTGATCTTCTTCTTCCATATCGCATGGCCGAAGCCGATGGAGAAGGCATCAGCCTGCAGGCCGAGAAGGCGCGCGGACAGAAAGTGGCCGAGTTCGTGAATGAAGACCGTCACCCCGAAGAGCAGCAACAGTACGATTATCGTATAGATAGCCAGTAGCATTGTAAGAGTCCCTATAAAAAGAGATGAACATACACGTAAAGAGCAGGCGCCGCAAACAGAAGACTGTCAATTACGTCCAAAAGACCGCCCATTCCGGCAATCATCTGACTCGAGTCTTTGACGCCGGCGCCTCTTTTGAGCAGGGATTCGGCCAGATCGCTGACTATGCCGGTGACGGAGAGCAATATACTCAGGATTACAATATCATGCAGACGAAATCGGATGGGACCGATCTCGCCGCCGGAGAAGTAGTACCAGGTCAAGCCCGTTGCCAGTCCGACGAGAATGCCTCCGATGCAGCCTTCCCAGGTCTTCCCGGCGGAGATCCGGGGAATGAGTTTGTGCTTTCCAATACCGCAGCCGACAAAGTAGGCGCCTACGTCCGTCAGCTTCACGACGACGATCATGAACAGAATCGGCCATTTGCCTTCGAGTCCTTCCCAGCCGAACACGATTCTCGTGATGAAGTTGAACGTGAAGGCAACATACATGACACCCAGCAGGGTTCCTGAAATCGTTTCCAGGGGCAGTTTGTTGTGTTTCTGCGGAAACTGGCGGATCAGAACCGCGAACATAATGGCAAACAGAGTGGCCCATTCGAGGTAGTCGGCATCGGGTCCCAGGAAACCATTCTGGTTCGCCCAAGTTACGGTGATCAGGACGATGCCGCTCAGAACCCCGAGGTACTTGAAGTTGGGAATCTCTGAAGCGTCCAGGAACTTGTAGAACTCCCACATGCCCAGCGAGCAGATCAGGAGCAGAATCAGAAGAACGGCGAGCGCGTTGGCCCAGAAGGATACGACAATAACCGCCGCGCCGAGGATAATACCGCTTTGAAGCCGCTGTTTGAGCATGAGTCCCCGCTACTTGACATCTCCAAACCGCCGGTGGCGGCGGGCATACGACTCAAGGGCCTGTGCGAACTGTTCCTCACGGAAATCGGGCCAGAACACATCCGTCACGTACAGCTCAGCGTAGGACAGCTGCCAGAGCAGAAAGTTGCTCAAACGCATTTCCCCGCTCGTGCGGATCATGAGATCCGGATCCGGCACATCCGGAGCATAGAGGTGCTGAGAAATCGTCTCCTCGGCAATATCCTCAACACTCAGTGACCCGTCCTTCACTTCGCCGGCAATCTTCTTCACAGCTTCAACCAGTTCGGCCCGGCTGCCGTAGCTCAGCGCCAGTATCAACTGACCTTCATCATAGTCTTTCGTCTCGTCAATGACCCGGAGGAGTTCCTTCCGAACGGGCGCCGGAAGATCTTCAATGCGTCCGATGACCCGGAGACGGATGTTATTCTCGTGCAATTCGTGGGCATTCTTGCGAAGAAAGCGGCTCAGCAGGCTCATCAGGCCCGCAATTTCCTCTTTGGGCCGTATCCAGTTTTCCATGCTGAACGCGTAGAGCGTCAGATAGTGGACGCCGGCCTTCTTGCATGCGCGAAGAACAGCCCGTACGGACTCCGCCCCGGTTTCATGGCCCTTGATGCGCGGCAGGCCGCGCTGCTTTGCCCACCGCCCGTTGCCGTCCATAATGATGGCGACATGCGACGGCACCGGAGAGTCTTTCCTGTGCGGTGAATCAGTCTTCAAGGTCTATGTCCCTCAGATCCATGGTGCTGGCCCGGTTCGGGCCCACCGAAAGAATGCCGACCGGCACCCCCGTGATCTCGGTCAGCCTTCTGACGTAAGCCTTTGCCTGCTTCGGAAGTTTGCTGAACTCGGCAACATCCGTTGTCGGTTCCAGCCACCCCTTGAAATCTTCGTATACGGGTTCGCATTTCTCAAGTGCCCGGATGTTCGCCGGAACCGTTTCCAGCACCTTGCCGTCACACTTGTAACCTGTACAGATCCTGATCGTCTCAAAGCCGTCGAGCACGTCAAGTTTCGTCAGGGCCCAGAAATTGATCCCGCTGATCATGGCCGAGTACTTCGCCACCACGGCGTCAAACCATCCGCACCTGCGGGGTCTTCCCGTCGTCGCGCCATACTCGTGTCCGACATCGCGCAGTTTCTGACCGTCCTCATCGAACAGCTCTGTTGGAAACGGCCCCTCTCCCACGCGGGTCGTGTAGGCCTTGATCACGCCGACAACCTGATTGATTCTGTGGGGGGCGACCCCGCTCCCGGTGCATGCGCCGCCGGCTGACGCGTTCGATGATGTTACAAACGGATACGTGCCGTAGTCGATGTCGAGCATCGTCCCCTGAGCGCCCTCGAACAAGACCGAGTCGCCATCGTGGATAGCTGCATTCAGAAGAGTGATCGTGTCCGTAATGAAGGGGGCCAGATACTCCGCCGCTGACTGGTAGGACGAAAGAATCCCGTTGTAATCGAGCTCGTCGGCGCCGAGAGCGGACAGAATCCGGTTGTTGCGATCCACTCGTGAGCGCAGAAACGCGGGGAACTCTGGATCTATCAGATCGATCATCCGCAAGCCGATGCGGGCCGCTTTGTCGCCGTAGCCGGGGCCGATGCCGCGCTTGGTCGTGCCGATTTTCTCACCCGCTTTTGAATCCTGTTCGCGAGTCGAGTCAATCGCACCATGGTAAGGGAGGACGACGTGGGCCCGGTCGCTGATAAAGAACCGGTCCTTTATGCTGATGCCCCGATCGACTACTTCCTTGAGTTCGTTTACCAGAGCGACGGGGTCGATAACCACCCCGTTCCCTATCACACATTTCTTTCCTTCCGTCAGAATTCCCGACGGCACGAGATGAAGAACGTATTTCTGGTCGCCGATTTCGACCGTATGGCCGGCGTTGTTGCCGCCCTGATAGCGGACAATCCAATCCACATCGCGGGTGAGAACGTCGATGATTTTCCCCTTCCCCTCATCACCCCATTGCGCGCCTATCAGAACCGTATTCGACATGTCATTTCCTTATTCGGACTCCTGTAAATCACCGTCGGACAGCCCTCGAAACCGAGGGGACACAGAGCGTAATTGAGCCTCTACGCACGGTCAACTTCAAACGCCGGAGAGCCTTATTCTATGGTGAATTCCCTGCGAAAATACACAGTCTTCCCCTCCCCTTCATACCACCCCATGGAAGGCATGCCCTGGGGGATCGATTGCATTCCCGCAAACGCATTGGGGCTGACTTTGAAC
>JAHIZV010000027.1 GCA_018814445.1 Verrucomicrobiota bacterium
ATGCGTTCGGGAATCTGCTGAGCCACTCCGGTGCTTCCGACAACAACCGTCTTGCGAACACGAAGGAACGGGATGAGTCCACGGGACTGTATTTTCACGGGGCGCGCTACTACGACCCGGAAACCGGGCGGTACATCTCGGTGGATCCGGCGCGGGACGGAGATAACTTCTACGCCTATGCCAACAATAATCCTTTGGGATTCATTGATCCCCTCGGTTTGGCTCCTTCATCGTGTGCCGGTCCTGGTGGCTTGTGCCACATGCCCATGAGACCGCAATCTCCTGCAGAAGCTGTTGCGGTTACGCTCATGGGGACCATGGGTGAGAGCCTCGTGTCGCTATGGCCTCCGGCTGGATGGGCTCTCACCGCCAGGGATGCCCAAACGGCCTACGAAGAGAAGGACAGACTGGGAATGGTGATGGTCGCGGCATCTATCATTCCTGTCGAAAGATCTTTCGCAAGACTGGCGCACGGCCTGCGCACTGCATGGAGAAAGGCGATATCTCGAGGAGACTATGAAGAAGCGATGAGGTCCTATGAAGAACTTCAAAGGATAGCGCGTCACATGGAGAGGAGAGCCCCGAAGGTACCGCAAGAAACGCAGGATGTGTGGGACGCACTTCATGCGCAGTATAAGAATGAGGCTTCCTTTGATCTCGATGTCACGAGGTCCTTGAAGGAGAAGTGGGAAAGAACCACCCATTATCAGGGACCAGCCTCGTTCAAAGTGGATGAGGGAGGACGGACTCTCTTCAACAGCACCGGGCTGAAGGGACGTGACGTATGGACACCCGCGCAAATGGAGAAATGGAACAGAGGATACCGGGCCTACAAAAAGGCGCTGGAGCAGCACGGCGAGCTGGGCGAGGATACACTGGAGGCGGCCTTGGGCAAAGCGGCCCTCTACAGACTCTATGCTGACGATGCCGCCCTCCTGAAGGGGATAAGCCATGTGACCGCCACCGCAGAGCGGACACCGGAAGCCGCGTTCTACGTGCGGCTGATGAGGGAAGCCGGGCTCAGCGCAAGGGTGGCACACAAAGTGATCCAAGGAACAAAGATAGGGACCTCCGTGAGCCCCGGGGAACTTGAACGTCTATATTTCGACCAGTACTTCAGAGGCTACTATGGAAGATAGTAGTGTTGGTCCGGACATTGCGACAAGAATGGCGAAATACGCGAGCATGGAAGAACCCCGAGTAAAGTTCCAAGCAGGTTCGTCCCCATGGGGTGCATATCTGTGGTCGGGGGCCAGACTACTGAGGTAGTATCGGTCCTCCCAGCTTCCCTCCTTACCGCCCACCTTCCGCCCGCTTCGGATGTGCAGGGCCGCACGGGCATGAGGGAAAGCGACCTCCATGGGTTCTACCTTCAGGATCGAAAGTCGGCGGCATTCCTCTCGACCGTGCCCTTTCTCGCTCAGCTCAAAAGGGGGCGGAGCGATTCGTCTTCTGCTCCAACGTTTCCCGAACGGTCTTGCGATTGTTCTTCACCTGAAGGAGATAATCGCCTCCGCGTTCCACGATCGAACGGGCCATGCGGTCCTGAGCATGAAGGGGGTCGCTACTGACCAGTTGGCCGCTGAGCAGGGCCATCGCCACGATGCTCAAAGTCGCGCCCAACGAAAAGGATCGATTCTTGCCCCGTGGGTCCGGCGCTCGCCGCAGGGCATCATATAACGATTCGATCTGGGCGGTCTTCAACGGCAACACGCCGTGCGCATTGGAATGTGCGCCTCGGCGACACTCCTCGGGCAGTTGCGCGGCGCAGAGGCTTTCGAACGCATGGGGCCTGAGCCGCTTCATCCACAACTTCTTGGGTCGATCATTCGGCACATAGAAGTCCGCGCGATGCCGCGAATAGCCCTTACTCATATCCACCGGCTCCCACCCGGCCGCTTTGTAGCAAGTGCCCGCAAAGGCTTCGATATCCGTGAAGGTCTCTGCCGCCAGCGGTTCATACCCGAACACCTCACGCCACTGCCCCGGTAAAACGCGCACGGCCGCGCCCAGTATCTGCGAGGCCAGATTCGGTTCAGCGCCCCGTGCGCTCAGCAACAGAAAGCGACGGTTCTGCACCACGAGCTTCTGGCGTTCGGCGCGCAGCGTCGGCATCCAGCCAACCCGCTCGTCGCGATCTTTCAGGGCATAGCAGGCTGAGCCCCAAGCCAGCAGGCCGACCCATTCTCCGTCCCGAACGGCCACCTGGCGCAAATAGTCTCCAACCGGACACCCTTCGCCAAGGTAATGGAAGCGGCCCAGCAGTTCATCAAACCGCTTCTTTTCCGCAGCCGAACAGATGACGTCGATGCTCAAGGGCAAATTACGGCTCTCGGCGACTTGGCGGGAATCCTGATGTCTTCCTTTTTGTTTTCATCCCAGCCTGCTTGTAGCAGGAAGAACGCTTTTCGTTTACCTCAAAGTCAAACTCAACTTTCACAGCCTTCTGTAACGCAATATGGAAAGACCCTGGCGACGCTTGTCTCAGGTGGCGTGTGGAAGGTGAATGTGAATCTCCCTTTACATATGCCTCCAGATACACCCATAATCGCTATGAGAGTAGTAATTAGGTGAAGTGGACGGCTTACTTCCGGTGGACAGGATGTGAAAGCTCGCGATATTAGACATTTTCCGGTGAGGGAATACCCGCGTCCCAGCAGGCGAACGATATCTCTTTCCCTGATTCTTCCTCTCTTCCTCTGCGTTGCGAATGAGGCGGGC
>JAHIZV010000028.1 GCA_018814445.1 Verrucomicrobiota bacterium
CCGCTGACTTAAGACCACTTTCGGATGCGCCAGGCAAAGAAAGGCACAGCCCTGACGGGCTTAACTACGAACAATGGATGAAGTTCGCATTGTTTGTAGTCAATGCCGTAAGGCATGTCGTGGCCTTAAGTCAGAGCCATTCGGGGCGTGCCTCGCTAGGTGATTGTCAAACAGTTGATTAGATGCGATACGGCGGCGTGGTCAAGATGCCTTTAGGTTCTATTTCTTATATCGTTTTCTTGCTCTAAGGGTGCTGAGTGGCTGGGACATGGGGGACAGGTGAGTCGCTGGAATCTGTTGTGTGGGTTCTGAAAGAGAAGCGAGCAAGATATGCTTAGACGCATGTTTTGGGGTAAATAAGGAGCTCGTAAGCGGGCATTCGATTGTCTCAGAACGGTTTAATAGACCTGATACCAATGAGTTGCCGAGGCGCGCCCCGAATGGAATATTACGAGTCAAAGGCAAGGAAAGAAGGAGTGGGCAAACACAGTCAGGAATGTGGTCTTACGGCCAATTCGCAGTTGATCAGAATGGACTTTAATCAACATCTACGAGTTGTATTCGCTTCGTTTCACTCATAGTCTCTTCTGAATGAATGCTTCTTCGTCCGGCATAGGATCTTATTAACGAATGCGCAAATGTGTAGTCCATCTCGTCTGTAATGCTCACCTTGATCCCGTCTGGTTATGGGAATGGGAGGAGGGGGCGTGCGAAGCTCTTTCGACATTTCGCACGGCGGCGGATCTTTGTGAAGAGTTCGATGGCTTTATCTTCAACCACAACGAAGCGATTCTCTACAAGTGGGTCGAGGAGTACGAGCCCGAGCTGTTCAAACGAATCCAGAGGCTGGTGAAGGCCGGCAAGTGGCATATCATGGGAGGATGGTACCTTCAACCGGACTGTAATATGCCGTCGGGCGAAGGATTTGTCCGCCAGATCCTGACGGGAAGAGAGTACTTCGAAAAGAAGTTCGGTGCCCGTCCGACAACGGCCATCAATTTTGATCCCTTTGGTCATACCAGGGGCCTTGTGCAGATCCTCGTAAAAAGCGGGTACGATTCCTATGTTCACTGCCGTCCCTTGAGAAGCGAATGCGGTCAGGAGGCCGATGATTACATCTGGGTCGGCTACGACGGATCAGAGATCATCTGCACACGTCCGCGTTTGTGGTACAACTCGCCGCTTGGCGGAGCAGGCGGGAAACTCAATCTGCAGCTTGAAGAAGACCCGGCTGTCGGCGTGTCTCTGATGCTGTGGGGCGTCGGGAATCACGGCGGCGGACCGAGCCGAAAAGATATTCGCGACATCAATAGAATCATCGCGCGCGAGAAGAAGCGAACGGTTCTTCACTCCACACCGGAGGCATATTTCAACGACCTTAAGCTGCGGAGGGACGAACTGGTGCGTTGGCCCAGGGACCTGAATCCGTGGGCTGTAGGATGCTACAGCTCGATGATTCGCATCAAACAGGGATACAGAGCGTTGGAGAATGCTTTGTTCATGGCGGAGAAGATGGCATCGACAGCGGCAGCTCAGAACCTCATGCCGTATCCCGGGGCGGAGTTGAAAGCCGCACAGGAAGATCTGCTTTGGACCGCCTTTCATGACGTCCTCCCCGGCAGTTCGACACCTCCCGTTGAGGAGCACGCCCTGCAGAAAATCGGGCATGGCATGGAGATGCTCTCACGAATCAGGGCGCGGGCATTTTTCTGCCTGGCCGGAGGACTGGCGAAAGCAAAACCGGAGACCTACCCGGTGTTCGTTTTCAATCCGCATCCCTGGGAGATAGAGACGACCATCACTGCCGAGTTCAACCTGCCGGACATGGGCTCACGTCCGGAGACGTTCTGGGTCCCGAAGTTGCTACAGAAAGGAAAAGAAATTCCGATACAGGCGGAACGTCCTTACAGCAACATACCCATAGACTGGCGAAAGCGCGTTTGCTTCAGGGCCGCCCTCGCGCCCGGAAGTGTCAGCCGCTTTGACGTCACACTGGTTCGGAAATCGAAACGGCCGGCGATCAAGGATCGGGAGAAAGATGGTGTGATTCGCTTCCGCGGGGAGAGCGTTGACTGGGCCATCAACACCCGTTCAGGGCTGGTCGAACATTTGCGATTCAGGAAAAGAGATGTTCTCCGCAGAGGCGCTTTCAAGGTTCTGGTTATGCGTGACACAGCGGACCCATGGGGAACAACAACAGACACCTTCGACACTGTTCTCGGGTCCTTCCGACTTCTTTCGCAAACGAAGAGCGCGCAGGTTTCCGGAGTCGCGCGAAAACGCCTTAAGCCGGTCAGGATTGTCGAAGACGGTCCTGTACGGACCGTTGTTGAGGCGTTGTACGGCTACAATGATTCCCTGCTGATTCTGACGTGGAGACTACCGAAAGTCGGAGCGGAGATTGAGATCGAGGCGCGTGTATTGTGGAATGAAAAAGACAGGATGCTGAAACTTTCCATTCCTACCGTATTGCAGGAGGCCGCATATGTTGGCGATGTCGCCTACGGCCGTGATGTTCTGCCTGCCACGGGTCGTGAAGTGGTTGCCCAGAAATGGACTGCGGTTGTCTCCGAACGCGATGGACTGGCACTGACTGTCGTGAACGATGGCATTTATGCCTCGTCCTGCGCTGACGGAGAAATGCGCATCACCCTGCTGCGCTCCCCGGCGTATTCAGCTCTGCCGGTCAACGATTGGGCCACGGTTCCCGATGACATGTTCCGTCCCCGCATCGATCAGGGCGAGCGAGTCTTCAGATTCTGGATGAATGCCGGGCAGGTTGATGAGCGTATGGAGGAGGTCGCGAGAGACGCCCAGATACACAATGAGAAACCAATGACGCAGTGGTTCAGCCCTTCGGGACAAGGATCGCGCCCAAAGCCCTTCGCCGTCTTGTCCAATAGAAAGGTTCAGATCACAACCATCAAACAAGCAGAGAGCGGCGGCGGCTGGATCATCCGTCTATTTGAACCGACAGGAAGACCGCAGAAAACGCAACTGCGTATCGCCGTCGATCAGCCTTTTCGTACGAACCTGACGCTGCGTCCATTCGAGATCAAGACCCTCGAGATTGACATAGCTTCACGCTCGGTGATCGAGACGAATCTGATGGAGGAAACCGGTCGCTAGATGGAGAAGCGTCATTGGAAAACTGTGGTCTGTTTCGGCCGCGATCATGGACAAATGCGACGAATTGCCCTCATGCTTGCACGTCGATGACCAATTGCTATACTCCGCGTTTCTTTAAGAAAACGCGACTCCACTGATGAACGCAAAATACAGTGAAAGTGCCGAGCATATTGATGTGCGATACGTTGCGCATCTGGCGCGGCTTCATCTTGACGACGCGGAAGTTGAGCAGTTCCAGGGACAGCTTGACGACATCCTGGATTACATCAAGAAGCTGCAGGAGCTGGATGTCGAAGGTATTGAACCCACCGCTCATGCGATTCCGATCGAAAATGTTCTGCGTGAGGATGTAACCCGGCCTTCGCTTGAGCATGAGAAGGCAATGAAGAACGCGCCCGCCGAACGCAACCGCGAGTTTATCGTCCCGAAGATTCTTGAATAGCGCCATGTCCGATCTCAACGCCAAAACGCTTCATGAGATCTCCGCGATGCTGAATTCCGGAGCATGCACTTCCGTCGAGGTGACGGCGAGTGTGCTGGCTGCGATCCGCGCAAA
>JAHIZV010000029.1 GCA_018814445.1 Verrucomicrobiota bacterium
CGTGACCCCGGTTCCGATCACCACCTCGTAACTCTCACTGCCGGCGGACCCGATCTTGCAGCGTCCCGCGTCCGCCGCCGCAAACTTCTCGGCATGCTGACGGTGAACAAACCTGGTATTCTCGTATCCAAGATAGACATCGTTGGCAAGTGCCGGAGGATTGTCGCGGGGATCTCCCAGCGCATGCGTCTGCCCATTAAGATCCATACCGCCGTCCAACTTCATCTTCACGTCATAGGCCGACCCGTCCACTCTCGCAACAAAGCGAAGATTCGTTGCCGTGGTGACGCACGGCACATAGTACTCGTACTGGAAGTCGGTGGGGTCGGAATCGTAGACGCCGTATGGATTAAAAGCGGGATCGCCGTCAGGCCCGTCCTTGCGCATGTAGGACATCCAACCAACCTCCCCGCCGTTCTGGTAGATCGTCAGAGGCTTGCCCCCGCCGTATTTCCAGAGATCGGATTCCTCCGGATTCCGCCATGAGAAGACCACCTGGCCGCGCGGCGGGACGGTGACATTCAGCTTTCCGCCACTGACTTGTTTGTACTCGTTGACACCCGTTGAGGAGTACTGCCAGAGCAACGCGCCTTCTGGAAACGAAGTACTGAATGAACGCTCGGCGCCCCAGTCCCAGTTGTCGTTCACCGCGCAGAACATGACGACTCCATCTCCTTCGGTCATGTCCCAGTTGTCGCGCTGGTCGATACGCTCGTAGGCCACGACATCATCATCGGCCCACACGCCCTTCTGCCACCCTCTGCTGAACTGATCGTGAATGTAGACCAGGTTGACGATTCTGCCGTCGCCCCATTGGCCGAGATATGCCGTGTTCGCGTGTCGGGGAAACGCCCCTCCGCTCTCTCCAAGCGTCTCCGCCTGCCTGTTGCCGTCCGTGTAAATGTCCGGCAGTCCGGCGCGGGTAAGGTTAATGGCATCCTGAATGTCCGGATGTTTCGTCCAGACGTCATCGTGACTCTTCGAGTAGTAGACACCGAGATGCGCGCCGAATTGCTTCTTGTCGACAGGGTCGTAGTCCGTGGTCTCCAGCCCGGAGTACGATCCTCCCCAATCCATACGGTTGTCCAGAGTTCCGTGAAGCTTGGCGTCCAGGAGGCGCATTCCGGCGGCGAAGTAATCGTCATACGGAGGGGGATCACCCATATGCTCGCCGAAAATCATGGCATCGTCGCGCGGCAGATCCACATCGAAAAGCGTGTCGCGATGGTTGGCGTCGCTGAACCCGCGCGACTTATTGAACTGCCACTGCGTCTGCCCGCAGTATCCGTTCGAACTCTCGTCCTTGTCTGCGGCCCACTGCTCTCCGAAAAAGTACGCAGGAACATGTTTGACGGCATCCAATCGCAGACCGTCCACCATTGTGCGGTCCATCAGCCAGCGCACCGAGCGCATCATATAGCCGCCCAAATCTTCTTTGAAGAATCCGGGGTTGTTCGCGATCACGTTTGTCGTGATGTCCGGACTGTAGAAACCGACGTGACCCAGTGTGGGATGGTAGTCATAGAACTCCGGGTTGTTCGGATGACGAACGAATTCAATCTTAGGATGATCATCATTCACGTTCGGGCCAAAGTTGTCGTTGGGCGTCTCATGAGAGATATCCACCAGACCCGACAGATAGTAATTCTGGACCTCCCACGTACTCCCCCAGTTCACCGTATCCGGCCAGGGACGATAGAACCCCTCTTCCGTGATCTGGAGATGAAAATCCTCCGGAAGCATGCCCGGGTAAACGTCAATGGGTGTGTTCTCATTGTAACCGGGAATGTCGTAGGCCCGATGGTTCATGATATTGTCGAAGTAGACGCGAATGCCGAAGCGGTGAGCGGTCTCAATCAGCCGCAGGAGTTCTTCTTCGGTGCCGTACCGCGTGCGTCCGCCGCGCTGAGGATTGCTTCCCAGATCAAATGGGTCCCAAAGGTCATACCCCACCGAAAGCTGTCCGCTGGCTTTCTGAGGTGGCGGCAGCCAGAGCGCGCCGTAGCCGACTTCGGCGATCTCAGGCATGCGCTGGGTGATTTCATCCCAGGTGTTGTTGAAAAAGGAGAGGATGACCTCCGCGTGAAGATTCGACGCGGAACAGACAAAGAGCGCGAGCAGAATAACCGAAGCAGTCTTTTTTGCCCATGAAGTCATCGTCTGAAACCTTACCGCATACATCCCCCGAGACTCGCGGTCACGCCTGTCGCCGTTAAAGAACTAGGAGTTGGTCGTCCCCGACCCGTTGCGTCCTCACGGACACGGGGAAAGAGAATACAGACCCTTTTGCGTTTTGTAAAACGATTTAGCAATGAACTTTTCTTGCTTTTTTAACTCACCTGAAATGAACACCTTAAACGTTTCACTTTCTGATATACAAACCGGAGTATCGGGTTCATCATCGCCATCAAATTCAGTTGATTCATTCGATAAGTCCCAGCTGGCCCTGAGTCCAATCTGAAGGAAACCTCTCCTCAGCCCTGGGAATTCTCCTCGGAACAACCCATTTCATGTGTCTCAGAGGCCGTGTGTAAGACCTCATGAACCCACAAGAATAAGTTGAAATGGGATGGGCATTCGGCCATACTGGCATCAATCTAGTATAAGTATAGTATGTCTATTGCCGTCTGACGGGAAATCTGTCGGATGGAGATTGTGTTTTTGTGATGTCGAAAGAAGTGAAACCGGGAGAAGCAGTGATGAAAACGAAATTGCTTATATCGATGATAATCCTTGCAGTCGTCTTAGCTGCAGGAGCAGGGAGGGCCGCTGTCGTTGTTGTTGCGGACTTCGGCGCTTCGGGTCAGCAGGTGTATACCGGCACCTACGGAGGGTCTCCGAGTTCGTGGGTGGAAGTGTCGGGCAACGCCGGGTTCAATGCCTCAGGCGCCTCTTTCGGGCTCGGAAGCGGACTGACGCTAACCTTTGATACGGACTATGGTCTTTGGAATCCGAACGACGGCACCGATCCAGCCAACGATCAGGCGCTCCTCGGCAGCATGCTCTACGCAGGCGGAGGATTCGGTGTTCCCGCAACGGTTCAGTTTTCCGTCAGCGGATTCACTGCGGCGCAGTACGTTGTCTTCGACTTCGTAGGATCCGCTCAATGGGGCGCCACGGTCAATACAGACTCCAGTGGAGACGTCCTGGTGCCGCAAGGCATCGCCGGAGGATCGTTCACAACTGTTGCGTCTGGATTGACGGGGTCCACGTCTTATTCAACAGTTATGACAGAAGGCGACCACGTCGGCGAAGGCAACTTGGCGGGCATGCGAATCGTCGTATACGATTCAGAAGGAGAGTTTCAGGCCGGCGTGGCCCCGGAACCATCCTCTCTGGCGCTCATACTATGCGGTGCGACACTGACGCTGGCGCGACGCAGACGTCGAGGGGAACGAGCCTGAGATTCCGACTTATCAACTAGAACACGGACAGACGGGAGATCCAGATGGCCAGGAAGAAAAACAGCGGCGCTCTGGCGCGAGGCAGCGAGAGCCGTGAATTCCTCTACCGACAGATAGCCAATCTGCTGCGGAGCGAGGTGGACGACGGCGTCTATGCCCCCGGGGAACGGCTCCCCTCCATGGATGAACTCGCCGCCCATTACGAAGTCAACAAGATCACGGTCCTGAAAGCACTCGATGAGCTGAAAAGTGAGGGCGTCATCTACTCCGTACCCGCACAGGGCACTTATGTTACGGAAGTCCAAAGAAGCCGGCGCGTTCAGAGTAATAACAAGGTTCTGACCGTTGGTCTTCTCTCCCATGTGCTGGAACCTCATCAGTTCGGGCTTTACCATATCGGCGTCATTGCCGGAATTCAGGACGAACTGTCCCGCCACAAGGGCAACCTTCTGCTGATGCCTGCCGGGCACCTCCACACCGATGCAGAACTGTATCAAGCAGCTATGGAAGTAACGGCTGACGCCATTATATACCTGGGTCCTTTCCACAATGCATTGCTCAAGCGCCTCATCCATTCCGGATGTCCAGCCGTGATAGTCGATTACCATTTCGAAGGCTGCCCCACTGACACGGTGTTGATCGACAATGCAGGCTGTGGATATCTTGCCATGGAGCATCTCCTGCAACTGGGCCACAGGAAGATCGCGGTGATCGCCGGCCCCAGAGATCAGACAGCAACCGATGACCGATTCAACGGCATGATACAGGCCCTTTCCGCCGTAGGACTCTCACTGAGCGATATCATCGTCATTGAAGGGAACTTCATGCGGCAAAGCGGGTTCGATGCCATGTGTGATATTCTAAACAACCATGGTGAGTGCACCGGCGTCTTATGCATGAACGATGAAATGGCCACAGGGGCCTTGCAGGCGATTCACGGAGAATCCGACCTCAAAGTGCCTGGCGACGTCTCGGTAGTCGGCATAGACGATGTGTACCTGTCAGCGATGACACATCCGCCGCTGACCTCTGTTCACGTCGATATGCGTCACATGGGACGCCTGGCCGCACAACGATTGATCGACCGTCTTGAGGAACCCGGCGGCAATCCGACGAGCACTGTTGTTTCAGCTCAACTCGTGATTCGCAGTTCCACAGCCAAACCCCGCAAAACGCGAACAGCCTGATCTCTTCGCGACGGGCGCTCTTCATTCAAGCGGTGTGACTCTGCTCGTGTCGAGCAGAGCTCCGGCGGGGACGGTGATCCGGCCTACGGCTTTTCCCTTGTAGTAGACCTTCGCCTCTTTGTCGGCGGCCCCCGGATTGTAGACCACCACGCGCCGCTCTCTTGTGGCAGATCGCCGATAGACAGTGGAAGCGGGCAGATCAAGATGAGTATCCCACTCCACCTCCCCCAGCCTTCTCTGGGCGTGGGCCATGTAGTAGGAAATGCCGCCTGTGTAGGTATCGGTGAGGACCGCACTTCCTGAATCCCAAAGAGCATCGAGTTCGCGCACCGCCCATTCCGGGGCAGCAAGTGCCGCGTACCCCAGAACCACATTGCCGAGACTACTGCCCATGCTGTCAATGCCGGCAGATCCTTCCTTCTCCTTCCGATCAGAGAGCGTACGCAAAAGAAGCTTCTGTGCCGCACCTGCATCCATCATGAGATAGTTGAGAAATGTCGATGCAGGCAGCCATTGAATGCCGGCTATCCAGGCAGGATCTCCGCTGAAATAGGTCGCATATGCCTGGCCGCCGCCAAAGAGAATACCCACGACGGGGTGCGGGTAGTCGGGTGACCAGTTGTCTCCATGCACATTGAACCAGTACTCTCTCGTGGCAACGGACTCAATTGCATATCCCATCGCACCGGCAGACATCATCCGCTCGTCGTCCATCATCAACCCGAGCAGAAACAGACCTCCCCATGACTGCATCGCTTCCGAGCTGGACTCCTGGTTGTTCCCGCCGGGCGAACTGAAGCCGCCTGCCCACGAGTGCCCCGCCCAGACGTCAAACGTGCGCAGGAAAGGGAAGTCAGGATCTTCCCGGTCCCAGTTGGCATACTGTTTGGCTACCAGCCGGATCATCGGACCGAACTCGCGCAGGAAGTCCCGGTCGTACATGCCCAGTATGGCGGCGGACGTAGTGAAATAGCCGTAGTGAAAATGGTTGTCGGTGAATTGATGTGACCAGTAGCTTTCGTTGAAGCCTATCAGCGCCCCCCAGTTCGGATAGCGCGCAAAGAAATGCTCCTCCTCGCCCGGCGTGTAGGTAAGCCAATCCTTCAGCGCCGCCGTCAGCAGAGCCTTGAGCCGGAGGAACGACTCATCCTTCATTTCTGCCGCCATTTGCATGTAGCGCGCACAGCGCACCAGATCCTTGCCGCCCCAATACGTATCACCGCCGTACTGGTTTTTGTCCGCGAATTTGTCCGCATAGTCCGAGAGGAACTTGCGCATGCGGGCTTCGTCATATGGGTTCGGGCCGGCGAGAACCGGCGGAGCCGGTAGATGCGGGATGAGTCCATTGAAATTGTAGGTGATCGTAAACTCGTTCCCGACGGCACACTTCAGCACACCCCGCGGAGTCGCATATTGCGGCCCTGCGAAGGTGAAGTCGTGCGCGGGTTCCCGGTAATGGTGCGGCAGCCAGCCCTGCAGGCTCGCGGTCGATTGACCGTCAAGCGGCTCTGTCTTGATCTTCCATCTGGTAGTGACGGAAGCGGACTCCGGACAATAATCCCATTCCATGCGACTGCCACGCGGAATCGCATACGCGAATTTCCGCAGGAAGTGGATGTCAGCTTCCCGCGTCAATGGACTCACCACGAAGTAGGCCGCGCCTTCAAGAGCAATGCCGCCCGCCTTGTCCTGGAATCGACAACCCGGGGAAGTGAAGACCGCGAACAGCTTGTCGCCAATTCTGACTCCAATATGATCACCGTCGAACGGAGGTTTTCTTTCCTTTGCCGATGCGTCAAAGAACATGACGTCAGGGCCGCCTTTGATGACGGGGGTTACGTCTTTGCATTCGACCCATGTGTACGGCATCCCTCGTCCCATGGTTACATCCATCAAGGCGCCATCCTCTGCGGCGAGGCGGAAGGTCAGCGTCCAATCGCCCCAGTCGACTGCCCGGGCGTCACGGGGAGCGAATGTGCTCCCATATCTGCTGACACGCTCCGCGCCGGCATCGCTCATGAGAATGTGGTCCACATTCACGTGGCCCCATCCACCCGAGTAATCGTCCGCAATTTCAATACGGGCGCGCCGGCCCTTCCACGGCGCAACATCCCAACTTGTCCATTTCAGATGTTCTGAATTCTCACCTGTCGCGGTCCGTACTGTTTCGCCGTTGACGATGAGATTCACACACGTTTCACCCGGATGATTCCCGCCCGAGATGAGGAAATGCATGAAGCGTCTTTGAATGACAAAATCCCCGGATACGAGCCTGCCCACGGAACCGTCTCCGCCGAGCATGCTGTTGACAACGCCGGAACCCAGAAAACCTTTCAGTTCCATCTGGCCGGGAAAAGCCCCCGCCGCCGGCGAGGAGCCAAAAGCTCTGCCGCTCTTTTTCCAGGCAGACGGATACGAACCTCCCTCAAAATCGGCAAGCAGGATATCATCGGACTCCTGCGCGACATCGACGTCGCCGACAATCTCGAGCGGATTCTCCAGCAACATCTTGCCGCCATCGGCATCCCAGCGAGTGGGATGAAAGATCTTCAGGCCGGACTCGTCCGCCTTAACAGTCAGGGGATACGCCCATAAATCTCCAACGAAGCGGCTGACAAGCAGATCGGTCCACCAGTCATTGGTTGGAATGGGGCGTTTCTCGCCCGGCAGAACATAGATTTCCCGCGTCAACATCGCTGCCGGCCCGTCGCCTTCACTTGCGGGTGGGTGCGAAGCGTATGAGCCCGTACCGATGCGCACGACTTCCTGCGGATGGCCCGATGACGGAACCAGACAAAGCAGCACGGTCAATAGAGCGACAAAACGCATAGCGAGCGGGTTGCTTATGGCCAGTTATTCCATCCGGATGCCTGGGCGAGAGATACAGTCAGCCCCGTCTCGAGTTCCACAGTCCAGCCGGCGCACTGAGGCCCTCTCTTCTCACTGCCAACAGTTTCTTCAGCCTTGATGCTGTGTACGCTGCCGTCAACGGAACAGTAGTGGCCTCGCCCGCCGGCATGCCAGTTTCCGATTCTGTCGGACGACGCATGAGCAGGATCAATACCGTCGCCCGCGACGTTGACGTTGTATGCTGGATCCTCCTCCACAACGAGCGGTGTCGGATAGGACTCGTCAAGATCGACATGGGTGGCCGTGGTGGGAATACTGCCCAGGTAAACCCCGCCCAGTTTCTTGACCATGCAGTAGTCGAACATGCCATTGCTGAATTCCGGATTGTTGAATTTCGCGGGAAGGGAGGGACACCTGAAGAGCTTCTCCGCCTTCTTGGATGAAATCCCAAGGTAGTCCATCAACGTTCCTTGTTGTCCTCCAGAGAACTGGTCTGTCTGCTGCCCTGACACGCCGGTGCCGGACTCCGGCTCCACTTCGGTGCCCATCCAGTTCTGCTTCCAACGCTCCGGGGGCATGTTGCCGAAGTTCTCATCGTCAAAACATCCGGGAAGATGGTCGTCATGATCATTGGCAAACGCAATCATGGCGATGCCGATCTGCCGAAGATTCGAGCGGCATTTGGCCGCGTTCGCCTTCTCCCGCGCCGCATTCACAGTCGGGAAGATAAGCCCCATCAACACTGCGATAATGGCTATAACGACGAGGAGCTCAATGAGGGTGAAGCCGCGAACGGCCGGGGAGTTGGCCCCCGTTCTGTGTCTTTTTGCTTTCATCTTTATCGACGCCCTATATACTAGATCCATACTATAGTGGCATATGGACTATGTACACTCAAAAGAGAAGGAGAAGGACTATGTTGTCTGCACGTTTGATTATCCTTGCCGCCGTTGCCGGAATCCTCTGCGTCGGCGCTTCGTACGCCGCTGATTTTGGCGATTTCTCCTCATCCACGCTGACTTCAAAAGCCTGGGATGAGATGGGTAAAGGGAATTATGATGAAGCGCTGGTTTATATCAACAAATGCAAAGAAATGTATGAGGCCGAAGCGCTGAAACAGCAGGCCGGCCTCAGCTCCTTTGCGCCGAAGGAAAATGGCCATGACTACTGGGCGCTGAACGACGTCGGCACCTGCTACTACATCGAAGGGCAGATCCGCGAAAAGCAGGGCGACACGGCGAGTGCAATCGCCGCTTACAAGAAACTGGCCGGCTCGCTCAAGTACTGCCAGTGCTGGGACAACAAGGGCTGGTTCTGGCATCCCGCCGAAGCGGCTGAGGGCCGCTTGAAGCAGCTTGAGTTCGAAAGCATTCTCGATCAGTAACCTTCCGCCCGCCGGCCCGACGGAATGTCTATGCATGTGCGCATTACTTCTCTCGCAATTCTACTGGCCTGCTCGTTTTCCGTACGAGCTGATGTGAAGGTCGAACAAACGCCTGAAGGTGCAGTTTTTGTCGTAGACGGCGTACCGGCCAAGGTGAAAGGCGTGACTTTCAGCTACAAGCTTAAGCCTGACAACGTCGATTACTTGATGTCGCTCGTGACAAATCTGGGGGCGAATGCTGTTCGCACCTGGGGTACCGGACCTGAAAGCCTGACGCTCCTTGACGGAGCGCAGAAGTATGGCGTCAAGGTCATGCTCGGCTTGTGGTTGGCGCATGGTCGGGATGGCCGCGAGGGAGAGGGAAGCCACAACTATGCGGATGACGCCAACGGCAACAAGGCACAGTTCTCAGATCAGATGCAATGGGTCGAGAAGTACAAGGACCACCCCGCCCTGCTTTGCTGGGGCATCGGTAATGAAGTGATCCTGAACATCGCCTCCGAAGAAGAGAAAACGGCCTATGCCGGGTATCTTGAGACTGTCTGCCGGGCGGTTAAACAAGTTGACCCGAGTCATCCGCTTGTATCCGTATCGGCCTGGACTACGGCTGTCCCGTACTGGGAGAAATATACACCTTCTCTGGATGTCTACGGCATCAATGCCTACGGACCCGCTGTGGGCGCAATTGAGGGGACGCTCAAGGATATGGGAGTTGAGAAGCCCTTCCTTGTAACGGAGTTCGGCCCTATGGCCGAATGGGATTGCCCTGTTGATGAAAACGGGGTCCGCATCGAACCTTCCGATCCGCAGAAGTATGAGCAGATCGCGGATGGATGGAAAAAATGGATTGAGCCCGCGAAGAACGCTATCGGCGGCTTTGTCTTCAACCTCGGCGACGACTGGAATCACACCAGCGTCTGGCTCGACATGTTCATGCGCGGCAAGAAGCGTCCGGCCTACTGGGCGACGCGCGAAGCCTTCACGGGCAGGAAGCCTGACAACGGTCACCCCTATGTATTTCACTTCAATCTTTCGACGAGGCAGATCAGGCCCGGCGCGTGGGTGGACGTTTCGCTCAAAGTGAAGGACGTTGAAAAGGACCCTCTTGAGGTCGCCTTTTACTACAGTGAACGAGACGGATCCCGCGAAGAAAGCAACAAACTCAGACTGCTGGGTTTTGAAGATCTGGGAGAGACGGCCTATCGCTTCCGTGCGCCGGGAAATGAAGGGGTGTTTAAGATATACGCGTTCATCATCGATAATCGGGAGAATCTGACCGTGGCAAGCACCTCTTTGAGAACGGTAGGCGAACCGGAGGCCGCACCTTCCGCTGCAGATCAGGGCCCGGTGAAAGTTGAGGTGCGGGGCGATGCTCAGAACGGATACAAGCTGCTCCGCGGAGGAAAGCCGATGCTCATCAACGGCGCCGGCGGCGAACGGTATCTGGAGCAGCTCAAGGAATACGGCGGCAACTCCATAAGAACCTGGGGCCACGACGCGCTCGAAAAACTTGTCGATGGAAAGCGGCTTATCGATCGCGCCCATGAACTCGGTATCGGAGTGACAGCGGGCATCTGGCTTGGACACCAGCGGCACGGATTTGACTATACTGACGAGAGCATGTTGAAGAAGCAGCGCGCGATGGTGAAGGAGGCGGTCGAGAAATATAAAGACCATCCGGCCCTTCTCCTCTGGGGCATCGGAAACGAAATGGAAGGCCCGACGAGACCGGGCACGGATCCGGACGTTTGGAAAGAGATCAATCACCTGGCCGGGATGATCAAACGCATCGATCCAAACCATCCCGTCATGACTGTTGTGGCAGGCGTCAGCCCCGCGAAGATTGAGAGCATCAAGAAGTACTATCCCGAAATCGACATTCTTGGTGTTAACGCATATGCACCGGCCGGTGGTGTCGGCAATGTGCTGGAGGCGGCCGGCTGGACAAAACCTTATGTCCTGACCGAATACGGCCTCCCCGGCCCCTGGGAAGTTGCGCACACTGAATGGGGCGCGCCAATCGAGCCGTCGAGCAAGGCCAAGGCGGCTATGTATTATGTCACGCACGGCGACAACCTTTCACACGGGAAGATCTGTCTTGGCTCGTATGTCTTTCTCTGGGGAGATAAGCAGGAAGCTACCGCGAGTTGGTTCGGGATGTTCCTGCCGGATGGGTCGAAGCTTCCGACAGTGGACGCCATGTGCCGCGCATGGAGCGGCAAGTGGCCCGGGAACCGCTCTCCCGTGCTGCAGTCCTTTGAATCTGAAGTGAATCTGAAGCGAGTGGATGGCGGCAAGACTTATACGGCCAAAGCGGTCTACAGGGATCCCGAAGGCGACCCCTTATGCTATCACTGGGAAGTCTTTGAGGAGAGCCGGGACCGGCGCTCTGGCGGCGAAGAAGAGACGCGGCCGGAACTGGTGGAAAATGCAATTCTGGAGAGCGGTCCTGACGGATCAGTAACGTTCAACGTGCCTGCGCGAAGCGGAGGCTACCGGCTATTCGTGACGGTTAAAGACGGCAAAGGATCCGCCGCCATCGACAACCTGCCCTTCTTTGTGAAGTGAGCGAGATCAGCGCCTGCGTTTCAAACGGGATACCATAGCCACTGTCCCGCCGAGCAGAAGCAGACCCAAAGCAGACGGCTCCGGGACCACGGTATACTGAAGGTTGCCGCCAATGTAGGGAGTCGCCGTCGAGACAGTTGTGATGTGGTCGTCAGTCCAGCCGCCAACATTGTCATCACGATAGAAGTTCACCAGACTGATTTCAGGAGCAAAGCTGAAACCGCTCGTGTCGTCATACACCTGCGTCCAATATAGCGGAGCGCTTACCTGATACACATTTCCGGGCGAAAGAGTTACCGTCGTGACAGCTTTGTAATTCCAACCGGCGTTGGCCCCGCCAATCCATGAGGCAGTACGCAGTGTGGATGCACCAGTCACGTCGTGAAGATATACATTTGGCGTGTCCCCGCCGCCGAGTGACTCACCAAAGAAACCCAATTGGGTAACGTCAATAGCCGTAGACACCGAAAAAGAGAAACCTACTGTCTTCCACCCTCCATCCGAACCGGAAGTGCCACCCTCTGTGTACGCGATAAGATCAGCCTGAGACCCGCACGCAATCACCAGAAGCACAGCCACACTGATGAAGCCGATCAGCCTTTTCATGACTCTCCTCCAAGACCTGAAAATACGTATCTACAACTAGTACTATACTTTCCCTAATTCCTCTTGGGCCGTCAAGACCCTATGTCACAGATCACATAACAAAGTCGCGATGCTGTGCGGCGGCATCTGAATGCTGCTGGCTACTCCGTCGGGCAGCTCAAGCCTGAAGAGACGTGGCTCGGAACCCCGGTGAAGAAGGACCACGGCCAGAGAACCATCGGGATTCTCAAACGCCGCCGCCTCGACAGAGTCGTTTCTCAAGGAACAGAGAACATTGCGCGCGCCGGGCCGAATGTACCGGCTGAAGTGACCGATGTAGTAGTAGGAACTCTGGTAGAGCAGGCTGTCGCTCTCCACATCGGCCAGCACGGGCGCACTGCAGAGGTTGTTAACGTGATTCGGCCCACCCGTTGTATCCAACAGCAGATTCCAGTCCACCCACCCCACCGTCCAGCGGTTGAGATCGTTTATCATGGAGTGCGCATACCGCTCGCCCAGATCCCAGGAACCGATATGTGGTCCGCCCTCCTGGCATCCCTCAGTGAAGATCAGATGTTTCGCTGGAAAGGCATCATGCACCCGCTGGACGTTGTCGAAATGATCATCGCCATACCAGTGGAAGCCCGTACCCCAGATATAGGAGGCGGCCTCCGGATCGCTGAGTACCGTTGAGGCACGCTCGAACATCTCGTCACGGTTGTGATCCCAGATGATGATCTTCCGGTCACCGAGACCTTCACGCTCCAAAGTAGGTCCGAGATAATCTCTAACGAAATCACGCTCTTCTTCGGCCGTGTAGACACAGGAATCCCACCGTTGGGTGGCAGCCGGTTCATTCTGGACTGTCATGCCCCAGATGGTAATCCCCTCCTTTTCGTATTCACGGATGTAGCGGACATAGTAATCCGCCCATGCCTGACGGTATTCGGGCTTCAGCTTGCCGCCGCCGTTCATAGCGCCGTTTGATTTCATCCACGCGGGAGGACTCCACGGAGAAGCGAAAATTGTGA
>JAHIZV010000001.1 GCA_018814445.1 Verrucomicrobiota bacterium
GCTGACTTAAGACCACGACATGCCTTACGGCATTGACTACAAACAATGCGAACTTCATCCATTGTTTGTAGTTAAGCCCGTCAGGGCTGTGCCTTTCTTTGCCTGGCGCATCCGAAAGTGGTCTTAAGTCAGCGGCATTCACGCCTGCTCCCCCACATCAATCAGCGCAGGATTCTGTCCGCATGGCGTCAGGTGTTGCCAGTTCCTGTCGTCGCCAGCTAAACGATCGACCGCCAAATTGGCGAGTAAACAGAACGGCTGGTTGAAAAGATGGTCGGGTTCGGTGATAATGTGACCGATGAAGGGAAGCCATAAAGTCGTATTCACTCTGCACACCAAAGTCTCGGGTGAGGAAGTCACACCTGAGACAATTGGGTTGAACGCATTCAATCGATTCAATCATGAAGTCGAAAAGTTCTTGGTAGGCTCTGACCGAAAGCTTGTTCTTGATGATGTGCATCTGTCCATAGATGACGGGTCATACAAGTTAGTGGTGTTCCTCACATCTCTCGTGGCTGCTTCCGTTGAGCCCGATATGGCTAAGCTCGCGCGGGAAGATTCCCTGAGTGATATCGACCGACACAGGGCGAGAATTGTGCGTGGTTGGCAGGAGCGGGCGCGGAAAGAAGATGGTTACTCCGTGAGCATTACACCCGGAGAAGACCAGTGGAAGCCCGTCAAAGTGACGCGGGAGACCGATTACCACTCTCGCGATCAGGACGAGTGGATAGCTACGGAGAAGTATGTTGTCGGCCGCGTGCTTGATATTGGAGGAGCCGCCAGAGCCAATGTGCACATCGCGCCCGAGGGAGGCGGTAAACAGCTTATTGTCTTGAGCAATGAGAACTACCTTCGGGATCTGAGCAAGAACTATCTCTATCACGACGTGCAGGTACACATTGCGGCTGAGGAGAACATTCGCAGTGGCGAATTGCGGAATGAAAGGTTGCTGTCTTTTGTGGGCGAGGGAGCGTCTTTCGATGAGGACGAACTGGATGAGGCGATAAAGAAGGGGTCGAAGGCGTGGTCGGATGTGAAGGACAGTGTCGCATGGGTAAGAGAGCAGAGGGGTGACTACGATGAGTAGAATGGTTGTCGTGGACACCACTTTTCTCATCAGTCTTGTCGATGAGAGCCGCGAAGCCCATGAGGCAGCAAAGAAGTACTATCGATACTTTTTAGAGAATGGGATGGCCATGCTTCTTCCTACTGTTGTTGTCGCTGAGTTTTGCGTGAAACAGCCCATCACCGACCTCCCATTGAGGAACTTCCGGGTTATTCCCTTTAATTTCGAGGATGCTCAAAAGTGCGGCTATCTCAACGCTCATCACAGCAGGAAGGATGTTGGTGTGGGTCAGCGTGACGCCGTCAAAGATGATTTCAAGATCATCGCGCAGACCGTTGTTCAGGATGCCGCTCTGCTGATCACAGAGGATGGTGATACGCTTGGACAATACTGCTCCTACCTGCGGGAACGGAACGAGATCAACTTCAAGGTTGTCAATCTACACGAAGGCTTCGATGTTTCCTGCGTGAACGAAGATGGCGGCCTTGAGATGAACCTGGAGTCGTGATTCCTTTTCCGCCGGAATCCTCATCTATCAGCTCTGCAGCGTACTATACCGTCCGTCTGCCCGCGCGCCCGCAGCATGGCGTTGTCCCATGCCTGCGAACCGCGTTTGCCGATGCCCTTCTTCAGTTTCCGTTTCAGTTCGTGCGCGGCTTCCGAGAGCAATTCCTCTTCCTGCGGGGTTTCCGCGCCCTGTTTGGCCTCGAGGACGAAGCATCCGCGTTTATAGAGGTCGATGCTGCCGGGACTGCTTGTGCCGTCGCCATGATCGAACGTAACCGAGCGTTCAAAGACGTAGGCATTCTCGCTATTGTCCGGGGTGGCGGGATCGGGGTGATGAACGTCGAGGATGCCGCAAAGCTCAGACAGAAAGAGCTGGTAATTAGCGCGTTCGGAAGCGCCGGATTTCTCCCATCGTTCGATGAACGGCTTGATCCCTGTGTGCGATTCCATGCGTTGGTGTACCTCTCGCAGAATGTAGCTTGATTTGTGGTGTGGGGGAAGTGCGTTCTGGAAGGGGGGAATCATTGGGGCGCATCTGGCATTCCGCCTTCGCCAAGGCTGCGCCGGACAAGCCGGCATCGATATCCGGTATCCGTCGAAGCCTTCTCGACATTCCGTTGTTTCCAATTTATCGTTGTCTACAGGAGAGGGCTAAACGAAAGGACCCAGTCATGATCAAGAATATCCTCGTCTGCACCGACGGTTCTGACTACGGCAACGTGGCATCCAAGTATGGCGTGCATCTCGCCGGGAAACTCCATGCACGAATTCTGGGTCTTCACGTGCTGGATTCCCGGATGCTCGAAGGGCCTCTGATGGCCGACCTTTCCGGGTGGATCGGGGCGCAGCCCTACGGGGACCAGTTGAGCCAGTTTCGCGAGCTGATGGAGAGCAAGGGCGAAGCGGTCATCGACGCCTTTAACAGTGCGTGCAATGAAGCCGGGCTGAAGGCGGAAGGCTGGCTCAAGATGGGGCATCCGACGAAAGTTATCCTTGAAGAGGAAGCAAAATCGGAACTGGTCATACTCGGACAGAAGGGCATACATGCGGAGTTCATAGGCGACCTGATGGGCTCCTGCGTTGAGCACGTCGTCCGTAACTCCATTAAACCCTGTCTTGTGACTGGAAGTACATTCACTCCGGTCACCCGCATTCTGGCGGCATACGACGGCAGCAACCACGCGAGCCAGGCGTTAAGCGAAGCCGTCGAACTGTCTTCCGCACTGGGCGTCGGGCTGGCCATTCTGACGGTGGCCGGCGACGATGAGGCGAAGGCTCATGAAACCGCGCAGGACGGACTGAAACTGGCGGTGGCCCACGACGTTGCGGCTGCGTCTCTTGTTCGCGAAGGAAAAGAGGCGGAAGTTATTCTGCAGTGCGCGGAAGACGAAGGCTGCAACTTCATCGTGCTGGGCGCGCATGGGCACAGCAGAATCCGTGAGATGATTCTGGGAAGCACCACGATGTTCGTTGTGAACAACTCCAATCTGCCCGTGATGGTCGTGCGATGACGCACAACGAATGCCAGATGCCGGATGCCGGCCCGTCCGCCGCAGCCCTGGCGAAGGTGGAATGTCGGATGCTCAATGACCCGTATCCGGAATCAGGTGGTGCAGTTGGGGGCACTCCCTGATGGATCCGGCGATTCTACCAGTCCTTTTGGTCCTTGCGGTCCTTTTCGTCCTCTTCTGGTTCGTCCAGTCTTTCGTCGGCCGTTCAAAACAGAAAACGTCCGACCAGTCGATGGTCATGCTTCAGAACCAGGTCAACGAGATGACGAGGCAGAACGCGGAACAGATCGACAGGCTCAGACAGTCACTGGAGAAGCTCAACGACGGTATGCAGAAGACGTTGACGGACTCAAACCGGAACGTGGGCGAAAGGCTCGACGGCGCGGCAAAAGTGATCAAAGACGTCAGCCAGCAGCTCGGACAGCTCCAGGAATCCACGAAGAACGTTCACGAGATCGGCAAGGACATCGCGAGCCTTCAGGAAGTCCTGCGATCACCGAAGCTTCGCGGCAATCTCAGCGAGTTGTTTCTGGACGATCTCCTGTCGCAGATCCTTCCGCCGGAACACTACAGAATGCAGTATACCTTCAGCGGCGGCGAGACGGTTGACGCAGTTATCGTGTTGAAGGCGGGCATGGTTCCCGTCGATGCGAAGTTCCCGCTCGAGAACTTCAAGCGCGTGATCGAGACCGAAGACGAGGGCGAAAGGAAGGCGGCACGCAAGGCGTTTGCAAAAGACGTGAAGATTCATATAGATGCCATCTCCTCGAAGTACATCCGCACGGATGAGGGAACCTTCGATTTCGCGCTGATGTACATTCCTGCGGAGAATGTCTACTACGAGACCATCGTCAAGGACACCGATGTGACCAGCACGTCTCTCTTCAACTACGCGCTTCAGAAGCGTGTGATTCCCGTGTCGCCGAACAGCTTTTACGCCTACCTGCAGACGATACTTCTCGGCCTCAAGGGCATGCGGGTGGAGGAGAGCGCGAGAGAGATCATCAACCATCTGTCGCGCCTCCAGAAGGAATTCGAGAAGTTTCAGGAGGCTTTCCGCCTCGTGGGCCAGCATCTCGACAACTCCGTCAAGAAATTCTCCGAAGCCGAAAAGCGGCTCGGAAAGGTCGAAGGCAAGATGGAGCAGATTGAGGGAAGTATCGAAGGGGAAGAGCCTCCATCGGCGCTTCCCGAAGCATGATGTAGCCCCGGCTCGACAAGCCTCGCCCTCCATGATGAAGGCTGACATCAGAAGCGGCGGGTTATTCATCAGATTCCTTGTACAGATATCCGCGGATCGCTATGCTCACGAATTACTTTAGAGAATCACCATGCGAGCACGCATCATAGCTGTAGCGAATCAGAAGGGCGGGGTGGGAAAGACCACCACTTCCGTCAATCTTGCCGCATGCCTGGCTGAAAAGCGGAAGCGCGTGCTTCTTGTTGATCTCGATCCGCAGGCGAACGCCACAAGCGGGATAGGCGTGGATAAACAGCCGGGACGCAGCGCGTACAAGGCGCTCATCGGTGAAGGACTGCTTGAGACGCAGATTATCAGCACCAGCGTGAAGCGGCTTGATCTGGTTCCTTCTGAACTTGATCTCGCGGGTTCGGAAGTGGATGTCGCGCGGATGGATGACTACCTGCATGCCTTCCGCAAGTCCCTGCGAAGCGTCCTTGCCGGATTCCGGTATGACTACATCATCGTCGACTGTCCTCCGTCGCTGGGCATTCTCACGATGAACGCGCTGACGGCCGCTGACTCGCTGCTGATTCCTATCCAGTGCGAGTACTACGCGCTTGAGGGCCTCAGTGTGATTTCCCGGCTGGTCAATCAATTGCGCGAGAGCGGGGCGAATCCGGGGCTCGAGATCGAGGGCATCGTCATGACCATGTATGACGGAAGGACAAACCTTGCCCAGCAGGTCGTGCAGGAAGTCGCCAAGCACTTCGGCGATCTCGTCTACGAAACGATCGTTCCGCGAAGCGTCCGTCTGAGTGAAGCGCCGAGTTACGGTCAGCCGATTACGGAATATGACGGAAATTCGACGGGGGCTGTGGCCTATCGCCAGCTGGCCCGCGAGTTCATCGCGCGCAACAAGCCGCGCGAGGACCGCCAGGCGGAAGTCGAAAGCAGGATCGGGACGGCGCTCGAGAATGTTGATATTGATCCGGTTGCGGAACCGGAAGTTCCTGTCGAACCAGTCGTTGAGCATCCTCTTTCTGAAGATCCGGCTCCTCCGGCGGCCACACCCTAGCTGGTGCGTGCGGCCGCTTGCATGGCGAGCAGAAAACGGTAATCTTAAGACAATGAAGTACCCTGTCAGAATCTATGGCGACCCTGTGTTGCGCGCGAAGTCCGAGCCTGTCGAAGAGGTAACGGAAGACATCCGTCAACTAGCGAAAGATATGCTTGAGACGATGTACGCCGAGAGGGGAATAGGTCTGGCCGCACAGCAGATAGGCAAGACCATATCGATTTTCGTGATAGATATTCCGGCCGAAGGCGACATCGGAGAGGACGGCGAGCGTCTTCATCCGGACATAGAGATGCCCCTGGCCTTCATCAATCCGAAAGTCACCGCCGCGACCGAAGAGGAGTTATCCGGAGAGGAAGGCTGTCTCAGCTTCCCTGAAATCTCCGCTCCGATCACCCGGCCTGCCGAAGTCGACGTGGAGTTCATTGATCAGAACGGTCAAAAGCGCGGTTTCCACGCAAAGGGCCTGCTCGCGCGGGCGATTCAACATGAGCTTGATCATCTGAACGGCGTGCTTTTTATAGACCGAATGTCCCACGTCAAGAAGATCGCTCTGTCCGGCCGGCTCAAACGCATGAGGAAGCAGACGAAGGCAGATCTCGGGCTGGCATAGCTGGAGACTTCCAAACCTTGGAACTTTTTCCCCGCATTTTTCCAATGCTTGGAAGTTTTCAGCGAGCACTGGGCATTCATCATATTGTGCGTTCAGCGTTGATAGTTGTGAGTTGTACGTTTTCCCCGCTTCCTTTAAAGTATCGCATCCTATGAATAGCGCGCTCGTCATCATTCCAACCTATAACGAAAAGGAAAACGTGCGTCCGATCGCTTCCGCGGTCATGGCGGTATCCGCGGAGCTGGACATCCTTTTCGTGGACGACAACTCGCCGGACGGCACCGGAGATATCCTCGATGAGATGCGCGCAGAGGATGCCCGCATTCAGGTGCTTCACAGGAGGGACAAGCAGGGCCTGGGGCGGGCGTATATAGCCGGATTTCATTGGGCGCTGGAGCGGGACTACAAGTTCATATTCGAAATGGATGCCGACTTCTCCCACGATCCGGCGGCAATTCCCCACTTCCTGAGTGCGATGGCGGATGCCGATCTGGCGCTGGGCACACGTTATCTTGGAGGTATCAGAGTTATCAACTGGCCCCTGGCCCGCCTCATACTGAGTCAAAGCGCGGGTCTCTACGTGCGGATGATCACCGGCATGCCCTTCACGGACCCGACAGGGGGCTACAAATGTTTTCGACGTGAGGTGCTGGAGCGGATCGATCTGGATCGAATCACGTCAAACGGGTATTCCTTCCAGATCGAAATGACGCACACAGCCTGGATGCTGGGTTTCAGGATCGCGGAAGTGCCTATCACGTTCGAGGAGCGGCGGTCCGGAAATTCAAAAATGAGTTCAGAGATCGTCAGGGAAGCGCTGAGAATGGTTTGGAAGCTCTTTTTTAAGGCTGGCGGCAGAAGACGGCCGCGAAGCGATGGGCGGAAGCCCGGGGGGGCGGTATGACAGAGAAACGACCTTTGATAGTTCATATCATCAAAGCGATGCGGCCGAGTCAGTGGACGAAGAACGCCATTGTCCTCGCCGCTTTCTTCTTCGCATTCGGAGCTGAAGAGCGAGGTCTGGGCCTTTCGCTGCTGTGGCGGGCTGTCTATGCAATGGGACTCTTCTGCATCGTCTCCAGCGCCGTCTATATCATGAATGACCTGAAAGACGCCGAGCGCGACAGGCTTCATCCGACCAAACGCCATCGTCCGATTGCGTCAGGCGCGATATCTCCCGCGCAGGCCAGCACTCTTTCCGTCGTTCTCGCCGGCGCCGGTCTGGCGATGGCCTGGTACCTGTCTCGGCCCTTCTTCTTTGTGATCGGTGGATACGTGGTGATTCAAATCTTCTACACGTTCATTCTCAAACAAGTCGCACTCGTCGATGTCTTTGTTATCGCCAGCGGATTCGTCCTGCGCGCTCTCGCGGGCGCGGTAGTTATTGATGTGCCTATCTCGCCATGGCTTCTCCTCTGCGCCCTGCTGCTGGCGTTGTTCCTCGGGCTCTGCAAGAGAAGACATGAGAAAGTGGTGGAGAAGGATTTCGCCGGGGGCACCCGCCCCATGCTTGAAGACTACCACGAGAAGCTCCTTGACCAGCTCATCGCCATTGTGAGCGCTGCGACTATTGTCTGTTACGCCCTCTACACGCTCTGGCCGGATACCGTGGAAAAGTTCGGCACAACTCAGTTGGGCTTCACCATTCCATTCGTTCTGTTCGGGATATTCCGGTATCTCGACCTGGTCTACAGGCACGAAAAAGGGGGGCGTCCCGAGAAGATTCTGCTGACCGACGGCCCCTTGCTCGTGGACCTCTTCCTCTACGGCCTCACCGTCCTGCTAGTCCTCTTCGTACTGTAGATTTTGGCCCATGAATTCAGGACGTTGAACTTTAAACGCTGAACTTTGAACTCCTCTCGTCCTGTTCTGTCTATACCGCTTGACGCAAAGGGGTAAAATCCCCTAGGTTTTCGAGCTTCTGTCACGCATTAACGTTCAATATCAGGGAAGTCATGTCTGACGAGCAGAAGGATCAGCCGCACATACCGATGGCGAAAGCGCAAAACGAAACCGCCGCCTTTTTCGACCACCAGACCGGCAGGTTCTTCCGCCGCGTCGACTGGGCTGCCTTCTGGACCTCATTCATAGTCTCCTTCGGCGTCTACGTCTATACGCTTGCTCCGACTGTAACGCTTGAGGATTCCGGAGAACTTGCAGTTGCCGCAGATTATCTCGGTGTGCCGCATCCTCCGGGCTATCCCATCTGGACGCTGTTGTCCTGGCTCTTCCAGTGGGTTTTTCATTGGAAGAAGTACCTGGGCTATCCGAACCCCGCATGGTCTGTTGGATTGCTCTCCGCTTTCTTCGGCGCGCTGGCCTGCGGCACGTTGTCTCTGTTGATCAGCCGTTCCGGGGCGGACATGCTGAGAAGCATTCGCAAGATGACGGATGTTCTCGGCATAGAAACGGAAAGCCTGATCTGCTGGGCTGGCGCGGTTGCCGGCGGCCTGCTGCTGGCCTTCAGTCCGGTCCTGTGGTCCCAGTCCGTCATCGTCGAGGTGTACAGTCTGAACGCTTTCTTCCTCGTGATCATTCTCCTGCTGACCTACGTCTGGATGTGCCGCCCTAAGGATGACAAGGTACTCTACATCACGGCTTTCGTTTTCGGTCTGGGCCTGACCAACCATCAAACGCTTCTGTTTGTCGCCATCGCGCTTCTGGCCGCGATCTGGTTCCGCGACAGGCGTCTATTCCGGGACTGTTTCGCGGTGATGTGCGTAGCCATCGCCTTCTTCCTTTTCTGGAAGGTCGGCTCGATGGATGGGGAGTTGAACCCGGATGCATTGCGCGAGAAACATCTCAAACAGATCATGGCCGTTCTCTTCCTGGTGACTCCCATTGGACTTTTCTTCATCGAGCGCCGCCTGATGACGGAATGGAAGCGAGTCATGTTCCTTGCTCTTCTCGCGGCGCTTGGCGTGTCCTTTTATGCGTACATGCCCTTCTCGTCGGAGCAGAATCCGCCTATGAACTGGGGTTATCCTCGCACGCAGGAAGGATTCAAACACGCCATCACCCGCGGACAGTACGAACGGATTACCCCCTCGGAGATATTCGGAAATCCCAAGAAGTTTGCCGAACAGGTGGGAGCCTACTTCCGGGACCTGCGAGGGCAGTTCACTCTGCCCATAGCGCTGCTGGGTATTATTCCCTTCTTCTTCCTCAGGAAGATCGACCGGAGAGGAAGGGGGTGGGTGATCACAACGGTCTGGGCGTTCCTGTCGCTCAGTATTATTCTGGTCATATTCCTGAATCCGCAGCTGGACATTCAGACGCTGTTCATCCAGCGCGTACAGCTCATTCAGTCCCACGCCATCTATGCCCTTTGGATCGGGTACGGCCTCGTTTTCGGACTGGCCTTCGCAGAGACCCTTCTGGGCGGCCGCGGTGTGACGAAGTTCGTCGGCGTCGGCCTGGTCGTGCTTCTGCCCCTCGTGATGATCTGGGATAACGCATATAATGAGGAGCGCGTGCGCGTAGTCGGGGGCGTCGAGCAGAACGGTCATGACTTCGGCTGGCAATTCGGCGCGTGGGAATTAGAAGGTGCCCGGCAGATCAATAAGGAACTGAAGGAAACCGAGCCTCCTCTGCCTAATCCGGATTATCCGGTCCCGATGGAAACCAACGCGATCTTCTTCGGGGGTACGGACCCCGGACGTTTCGTGCCCACATACATGATCTATTCCGCAAAAATGCGGTCCGACA
>JAHIZV010000030.1 GCA_018814445.1 Verrucomicrobiota bacterium
GGGCCTCACAAGATCCAGGGGATCGGCGGCGGGTTCATTCCCTCGGTCATGAATACGGATCAACTTGATGAGGTGATTCAGATTACGGAGGAGCAGGCCGGCGATACCGCACGACGCCTGGCGAAAGAAGAAGGCATCCTCTGCGGGATCTCCGCGGGCGGCAACGTGTACGCCGCGCTTCAGGTTGCTGCGCGCGAAGAGATGAAAGACAAACTCGTTGTCACTGTTATCTGCGACACGGGTGAGCGGTATCTCTCAACGTGGCTCTTCGAGGAGTAGTCGGAGAAGATCAGATTGTAAGGCACACGCCTCGGAGCATAAACTCCGAGGCGTCGCTTTTTATGGTTGATGGCTGATGGCTGATGGAAAATGAGGCATCTTCCATTAACCATAAGCCATGGGTGGTGAAGAAGAAGCATGACAGAGAACAGAACAGAAGGCGCGGGCAGAATCGCAGTAGGCATGAGCGGCGGGCTGGACAGCTCCGCGGTAGCCTCGCTCCTGGCCGAACAGGGTCGTGAAGTAGTTGGTCTGACTTTACACATGTGGAAGGAGGGCTCTCGCTGCTGTTCGATCGAAGACGTCGAGCGGGCCAAGTATGTCTGCGAAGCGCTCGGCATCCGCCACTTTGTGATCAACGCCGAGGAGTTGTTCGACAAGACCATCGTCGAGCCGTTCATCGAACAGTATGTCGAAGGCCTGACTCCGTCGCCCTGCATCAAGTGTAATCAGTACATCAAGTTCGGCCCGCTTCTGGAAAGGGCCATGGACCTGGGATGTACGCGTCTCGCGACAGGACATTATGTAAGGACAGAGCAGAAGGAAGACGGGTGGCATTTGTACCAGGCGAAGGATAAGAGCAAGGATCAATCCTATTTCCTGCACAGGCTTTCGCAGGAACAGTTGTCGAAGAGCGTCTTCCCGCTGGGAACATGGACGAAGGACGAAATCAAGGCGTACGCTGTTGAGAAAGCGCTGCCGGTTTCTTTTCGATCCGAAAGTCAGGACCTGTGTTTCATCACCGGGGCGGGGCATGCGGAGTTCCTGGAAAGAATGCGCCCCGGGCTCAGCCAGGAAGGCCCTATCGTCGATGAACAGGGAAACGAACTGGGCAAACACACCGGGTACTATCGCTACACGATCGGACAGCGAAAAGGACTCGGAGTTGCCTCGTCGGAACCACTCTATGTAAAGAACACCGACGCGGATACTAATACGGTAACACTCGGAGCGAGGGCTACCGTGATGGATCAACAAATGAAGGTCCACAAAGTCCTTTGGATGCACGGGCCTTCTCACAGCACTTTCGACTGCCGGGTCCGTATCCGCTATCGCCATGAAGGAGCGCAGGCCACAGTGAACGTCACAGGCGACAACGCGGTCGAAGTAATATTCAAAGAACCGCAGTTTGCGATAACCCCCGGCCAGGCCGCTGTCTTCTATGACGGTGAGGAAGTTCTTGGTGGTGGGTGGATAGGAAGGGAATGCTGAACACCGAACATCGAACTCAGAACATCGAACGGGCAGATGATTCGATGTTTGATGTTCGATGTTCGATGTTCGATGTTTAAGCCATGGATTCGGAACTCAAACAGAAACTCAAATCCCTGAAGGTTAAATTGCACGAAATGGGTTCCGTAATCGTCGCCTTCAGCGCAGGCGTCGACAGCACGTTCCTCGCCGCCGTCGCGAACGAAGTGCTTGGTGATAAGGCGTTGATCGTAACGGCCACCTCGCCGGCGTTTCCTGAACGTGAATTGAAAGAAGCGCAGGAACTGGCGGAAGGCCTGGGCCTCAATCACCGGGTGGTACGTTCGAACGAACTCGCTGATCCGAATTACGCCAACAATCCCACGCATCGATGTTTCCATTGTAAGACTGAGCTTTACGGGTTGCTGAAAGCTTTGGCCGACAAAGAGGGCTATGCCTGCGTACTCGACGGAATGAACGCGGACGACCTGTCAGACTACCGCCCCGGCGCCCAGGCCGCTGCGGATAAAGGTGTGAAGAGTCCTCTTTGCGAGCTCGGCTTCACGAAACAGGACATTCGCGACGCGTCGAGAGAAATGGGGCTGAGCACACACGATAAACCCGCCTTCGCCTGTCTCGCATCCCGCTTCCCATACGGAATAAAGATCACCAGAGAGAAACTGAAATCGGTAGAGTTGGCCGAGAACGCACTGCGCGATCTCGGATTCAAGCAGTTTCGCGTGCGTGCACACGAGAAAGTCGCGCGACTTGAACTCGCACCGGACGACATTGCGCGAGCCGCCGAACCGCAACTGCGTGAGAAGATTGCAGGAGCCGTCCGCGCGGCTGGTTTTGAATACGTGACGCTTGATATGCAGGGATACAAACGCGGACGACTCAACGTCGATCTCAATATCCTTCCTCAGAACGCTCGCGAGCATTCAGACGCCTGACCCACTCCGCAGAGATGCCAATATCTTCGCACCAGTGACGATCAAAGACCGCCGCGGCGCCACCTGAGTGCCACATGGCCGCAATCTACATGCAATCTGAATGCAATCTGCACGCAATCTGAAACTCAAGCGGAAGGACAAACGCAGCCGCAGTTGTCACATTCAGGTGTGCGATCGCACACCTGAATGTGACAAATGGCGAGGGTGAGAGACGGCCAGAGGGCCCTTACACAGCTTTGCATGTTGGCTCCACATCGGAGAATCCTATATGATCTCCCCAGACTACGGGGAGGTTATGATGAAGATGTATGCAGTTGCTTGCTTATGCGCAGTCGCGCTGATCACCACGGTCTCGGCCAACAACCTGGTCATCACCAACGTCTCACTTGAGAACGTGACCAATGGAGCTGCCGATATTCAGTTCGATATGAGCTGGGATAATTCCTGGCGGACGTCGTGGACGGACAACGGCGGAAGCGTAGGAGTCACAAACTGGGACGCTGTCTGGGTGTTCGCAAAGTACCGTCAATCAGGAGGGCTGTGGAAGCATGCTCAGCTTACGGTGAGCAATCACACGGCCACGGGCGGGACGATCATCGAGACATCGAATGACGGGGGAAGTCATCTGGGCGCCTTTGTCTATCCTGCGGCCGAAAGCTCCGGGACAAGAACCTGTAACGATATGGCGATCAAGTGGAACTACTCGGTGGGAGGCCTCGGCGGCACCAACGAAGTCGATATCGTGATCATGGGCATCGAGATGGTCTACATTCCCGAAGGATCTTTCTCCCTTGGTTCCGGAGGAACAGAAGTCAGTCGCTTCTATCGCTATCCGGACACAAGCGATTCGTTTGTCATAACCAACGAAGGTGAGATCGCGGTCGGGACTGTAACCGGTCAACTCTACTACACGTCAGGAGGCGACTTCGGCGGGCCGATTCCCGCAGCGTTCCCGAAGGGATATGGCGCGATCTACTGCATGAAGTACGAGATCACGGAGGGACAATATGCCGATTTCCTGAATCTTCTGGATCCCGGCATCGCGAACGGATACTACCCGAATAAATACGACAACAGCCGCCACAAGATCCGCGAGACAAACGGGGTCTATCAATCCGATGCGCCCGACCGGGCCTGCAACTACCTGTCCGGAGTCTGGATACTGACCTACTTCGACTGGTGCGGACTCCGTCCGATGTCGGAATTCGAGTTCGAGAAGATCTGTAGGGGAGTAAAGAGTCCCTGGATTGACGAATTCGCATGGGGAAACTCCAGCTATGTCGAACTCACGGGAGAGAGCGGGGTAGAAGGCAGCGGATCGGAAACAGCCCTGCCGACAAATGCCAACGTGCATGTTACTACGACCATCTCCGGTCCGGTACGTACGGGGATATTTGCAGACGCAGCGTCCTCGCGTGTTGAGGCGGGGGCAGGATACTACGGAAACATGGATCTCTCAGGAAACCTGCGGGAGATGGCCGTAGCCATAGGTCGCCCCGAAGGGCGCGCGTTCATCGATGAATACGGAGACGGAGATGAATACAGCGCTTATCCCTGGTATACGCCGGTCTCGGGGCGCGCCTATACAAGCCGTGGCGGCGCGTGGTCAGATACTCCCTCAAACATCCAGCGATTTAGAACCTCAGACCGGACATACAGCGACGCCTCTGTTCTCTATGCAGGTTCCTCATCCGAGCGAGGAGCGCGGGGCGTTCGCACCGCACCGTAACCGCCCGGAGGTGAATTGTGAAACGCGCGGGACTCATAGCCTGGTGCATGACGACCTTGCTGGCAGCAGGAGTCGCTGATGGAGCACCTGACGACCGCTTCCTCAGCGGGCCGTTCGACGGCTATGCTCAGAACCGGCTCGAACAATTCATCGCACAGAGTTCCGTAAGATTCCTGGGAGGTTCATTCGACGGGTACGGGCGGGACGGGTTCAGCCAGTACGATGCGGCCTCGTCTCCTCAATGGGTGTCCATCCGTTTCCTCGGCGGAAGTCACGACGGGTACTCGAAGGATCTTCTCGAACAGTACGACGCAGCTGTATCTCCGCAGAAGTTCTCTCCGCGCTTCATAGGCGGAAGTCTCGACGGATACAGCAGACTGACGCTTCTGCAGTACGATGCGGCGACATCTCCGCAGCGGACAGGACCTCGATTTTCCGGCGGTGGTCATGACGGATGGTCGTTCACCGCGATCTACGGTCTGCCGAATCCGCTTAACGATGACATGGACGGGGACGGCATGCCGGACTGGTGGGAGCTTCCCTACTTCGGCGGCGTAACCAACGGCGATCCCAACGGCGACATCGACGGCGACCGCATGACCGAAATCAAAGAGTGGATTTCCGACACGGACCCGACCGACAGCAACTCCTTCTTCCGAATAACAAATTGGGAGGAAACGAACTCGTTCACCGTGACCTTCACCAGCTCAACGAACCGAATCTACGATCTGCAGAGGAGTGAAAGCACGGAGATCGAGGCATGGAGCGTGGTGCAGCCCTTCGAAGACTTGCGCGGTGATGCGTCCGGCATTCTCTCTTTTACCGACACCAACGACTTCCTGAAAAGCCGCTACCGTGTGCGGGTGTCAGTTCCATAGTCTGCGCGTTGTTCCTTGATGGTAAACTGCGAGAGCTGAGTAAGACGCCCATCGCACACACTCTTCGGTAGTCAGCTCAGCAGAATCAGCAGATCTGGACGTATTAAGAGTTCGAAACGACACCTCTCGAGATGGATAAGCTGATTTTGAATCAGTCATCTTCGCGCTCCAGCACCTTCTTAAGTTCCGCGATGTCCATTTCATCCTTGGCTCGCGGAGGACCGATAGCTTGTTTAAGACGCAGGAGATGCTTTGCAGATAACACTCTTAAAGAACGGCCATGAAAATCAAGAATCTCGGAATGAGGAAGCAGGGCTTCATAGCGCAGCTCCGGCATAATGAATACACCAAGGTGAAGAAACGCATCCTGTGGATGTATGAAGGTGAAGACCACATCCAAAGTCGTTCTCTCAACTCCATGAATGACAGCGGCCATACCGCCGTATAATATGAGATCCAGATCGGCGTCCAGAAGATCCAAAATAACTCTGCCAAAGAAATCGTTACTATCTATCATCACACACCGATATTCAACGTTTGGAAGCCCAACATGAACCTCATCCTTTTGAAGAAGAACGAACTCGATAATGCCGGTGGCTTGGTGCTGAACGATCACCGGGCTGAGCACATTCGGAATGTGCTGAAAAGTGAAACGGGTAATGAGTTGCGCGTGGGCATTCTCAACGGTCCAAAGGGCACGGCCATCGTGAATGCTATGGAGAAAACCGCGGTTCTTCTTCAGTGTACCTTCGATCAGGACATACCGCCGAGGCCATCGGTCGATCTGCTGCTGGCGCTCCCGCGCCCAAAAGTGATGAAGCGCCTATGGGCACAGATTGCCGCCATGGGAGTAGGCCGCATCATCCTGACCAATGCCTGGAAAGTAGAGCGAAACTACTTCGACACACACGTTATCGAAACCGACTTCTACAACGAACGCCTAATCGAAGGACTGCAGCAGGCCGGTGACACCCGCCTGCCCGAAGTTACAGTTCATAGGCAGCTCAAGATTCTGATAGAGGAGGAGCTGGATCGCCTTTGTCCCGATTCCGAACGGGTGGTTGCTCATCCTCTGCCCGGTGAAGCCCACGGGGCAGCGCCAGCCGGAGAAAAACGATTGCTTCTGGCGGTCGGTCCGGAAGGTGGCTGGATCAATCGTGAACTAGAGCTTCTCGAGTCTCATGGATTCAGACGGATCGGAATAGGGGAAAGAACACTGCGTACTGATACGGCTTGTATAGCTCTCCTTGCCGTTGCTCAGAATGCACACCGAAAATCCGAATGACTATTTGATGCCCGGCCAGCAGATGCAGCTCATATGGCGTTTTCGGACTATTTCCTGAAAAAACCCCGAAAAAAAAGTTTGCTAAAACGCTTTACTTAATCCTGCATCGTGTTGTAGCGTGTCGGGGTTAATTCAATGAATAACAAGAAGGACGGGGTAAACATGAAATCAGCATTCTTTACGAGACAGGTGCGTACACTTGCATTGGCGGTGACGATGATATTCGTCGCGGGGGCAGCGCTTGCGTTTCCCACATGGATGGGTGTCTACGGATCCTACGAGCGTCACGCAGGCAGTAATCCGGGAACGTTCACGATCCTGATGAATCAGGACTACGCCGGTCTGCACGCCGACGTAGGCGTTCAAGTCAACGGTGGCGAGTGGAACACACATCAGATGTCGTGGGTCGGGAATATCGACGGGAACTCGCAGTGGGAATTCACACCTGCATCACCGTTTCCGGCCGGATCAACAGTGACCTACTACTTCCACGGGTACGACGACTGGGACGGCAGCATCTACGACAGTGACAATGCCAACAACTACTCCTTCACTGTTTCCGGCGGTGGATCTTCGCTCAGCTGGGGCTCACCCCGCCTGATTCCCACTGCGGCACAACCTCAGAACGTCGAACTCGCAGGGGACGGAACCGACCTCTATGCCGTCTGGAATGAAGGTGACTGGCAGGGGAATGAGATTTTCTTCTCGAAGAAAGCCGCCGGTGCAGACTGGCAGACTAAGATATCCATCGACACAGACCTGTATCCGCACATAGCTGCTTCCTCGACCGGAATTCACGTGATCTACGGTGGGTACACAACGGCCACGTATATTCGAAGTACCGATGACGGCGCATCGTGGAGCTCGCCGATCGAGTTCACTGGTGCGAACTATCCGGCACGCTATGCGAAGCTCCGGGCGGATGACACCTATATCTATCTCGTCTACAACGATTATACGCCTCCGGACTCCGACAACATCTACTTCCGCCGGATGCATAAAGACGCGACAGCATGGGAAGATCCCGTTCAGATATTCACGCACTCGTCGTACAAATCGACCATATACATCAAGGATTTTGAAGTCCGCGGAAACAACTTATATCTGACGGCCTACGGACAGGGCTGGTACGGTGGATTATCAGCGCCTTACTACTACGAAAGCACCGACGGCGGGACGACGTGGACTGAGTACGCTCCCAGCGGAGACAACGTCGGTCAGTTGGATGCTGATGCCGGAAATGCATATCGAGCGGGATATCATTCCGGCCCGGACGGCGGCGGAGTCTACTTCCAAAGCAAGACCGCGGGCGGCGCCTGGTCCAGTTGGAACAATGTCTGGCCGGGAGACGGCTGGCTCACCGCTGACGGAATCAGCAAAACCAGCGCGGGCCTCGCCACGATCTCTCTCCGTAATGGACTGCGATACTACCGGCTCAGCGAAGACGGTGGAGCCACATGGGGCAGTCCGGCGCTGATCGACTCAACAGGCTACTGGTGTTTGCAGGATCTCACGGAGGCAGACAACGTCCACCTCCTTGTTCAGAATCAAAGCCAGGATGGCGGTGGAGCCGTCTACACGATTTCTACCGAAGCTTCCACGCCAACACCTCTTGAGTGGGCCGGCAGCACCTACCACTGGCCTCTGAATGGCGATCTGGACTCGACAGATGACCTCTGGATCAACGTGGAATCCTATCCGATGGGCGCCGGAGTTTCGGCGAGTGTGGTCTACAGCACGGATGGCATTGACTGGAATCAGGTTGAGATGACTGCAAACGGTCAGATCGGTGCTAATGATGCCTGGCACGTGAATCTTGGTCTGTTCCCTGCTGGATCGGACATTCAGTATGCCGTGGTCGTGCGCGACGGTCTTGCCATCGATTTCTGGGACAACAACAGCGGCCAGGACTACCTTGCCGAAGTATCCGGCGGCAGTACGCATTATCAGCCGATCTTCTGGGCGCTGGATCCATATCGTTTCGACAACGAAAAAGTCCGCGCGAATGGTCTCGCCTCTGACGCATCCAGCCATGGGTTTGGAGAGTTTCAGTCAGGGCAGACCGTTACGATTGTGGCTCGTCCAGTCGAGAACGGGAACGGCGACCTGGTACAGGAAGGTTCCGTCACGATGGAGTCCATTCTGCACTATACGCTGACCGGCGACTACTCCGATGTAGTTTCCGTTACCGGCACGTTCCATACTGCCTACTTCAGCAGTAAGCCTCACTTTGACTACTTCTCGTATGATCTGGGCTCCTTCTCCGCGGACCAGACGGTCACGTTCTGGCTGGACGCATGTAACAGCGAGGGTTGCGGGTATGCTCAGAATGCGTACGAAGACTTCTGGTTCACCGTGGCGGCAGGCGCCGACGACTCGGACGGAGACGGGCTGCTTGATCAATGGGAGATGAATTACTTCACGAACAGCCTGAACCAGGGCGCCGAAGATAATCCTGACAATGACGGTCCGACGGGCCGTCCGATCGACAACATCATTGAGCAGGCGATTGGCCTGAACCCGACTGTTCCTAACGACCCGATGGGCATCAGGCTCCTCTGGTTCCCGTCCTACCCCGTGCAGGGCGGGCAGGTCACGCTCTCATACTTTTACGTTAACGAGGGCAACCCGCTGTTTGGCAAACCGGTGTACGCGCATGTGGGACATGACGGCTGGCAGGATGTCTACGACACAGCTCAACTCCAGTTGAACGGCCAGATCAGCCGGTTTGAAACCACGATCAACGTCCCGGCGGACGCGACAGAATTGAACGTGGTGTTTTATGATAACGCCGGCACCTGGGATAACAACAACGGCAATGACTGGACCATTCCCGTGAAAGCCGCCGTTGGCGATGGTGCCGAAGAAGTGCCCGCGGCGGATATCGTCGGAAACAAGGAGATGGTGACATCTACTGAGTCAGCGGACACATCGTTTGTCTTTGTGCCGCAGGAGACAACGGGTGAAGCCGTTGCGACGAAAGCGCCCGTACAGAACGAAACCGGGAACCCGGTGGGCTCACGCTCGGCAACACGTATCACTACGCTTCGCAATGCTCCGGCCGGAACCTGCGTCACCGTCAAACTGAAAGGCGAGAGCGACAAGGAGAAGATGTTCCTGAGTATCGGCCACAGCGGGTGGAAAGGCCTCCGGGATGTACCCATGACGAAGACCGTCAGAGGCGTATTCCTGGGAAGCTATGAGATGCCGGCCGACGTAAAAGAAGTTAATTTCTCGTTCCGCGACGCAGACGGAAACTGGGACCTAAACGCCGGCGAAGGCTGGACGTTCTACCTTGCCGGGAACGGCAATCATAAACTTGTCATCGACAGATGATCAGGCTCCATTGAGTTTGTTGAACAGGCCCCGCACCGCGGGGCCTGTCTTTTTTCCGATAGACCGCTAGGAGTGCGTGAGATAAGCTCGCGGCCATTAACGGGGATTCAGAAAAAATGAGTAAACAACTCGCCGCAATCGTTTCTGCTGTATGTATTCTCATGCCACTTGAGACGGCATCCGCATTGGAGCCCGGATTTGTCTTCTTCACCAACAAGTACACCCTGTCTTCTTTCAATGGCATCGATGGTTTGCTGGTCGGCACGAACGGGTTTCGACTCGTCGGTGAAGGTGAGGAAAACCAGTTTGGGTCGAGTCTGTCGGCAGCCGGCGACTTCAACGGGGACGGCAGGGCCGATATGATCGTCGGAGCGCCGTTCTACGATGAAACCGGCAACCGCTTCCGCGCCGGACGCGCGTATATCGTCTACGGCAAGGCCGCCTATCTGCCTTCCCAGCAGATTCCCGGTCTCGGCGTATCCGGCAGACTCCAAATCACCGGCGGTGCGACAGATGATCGCAAGGGGTATGCCGTAAGCGGCGGCGGTGACTTTAATGGCGATGGATTCGATGATGTAATTGTCGGCGCGCCCTTTGCGGACCCGTCCGCGAAGAACGAAGCCGGCAAAGCATATGTCGTTTTCGGCGGAACAAACCTTGGACTTACAATCGATGTCTCCGGAATCAATGGAACCAATGGCTTCGCGATAGAAGGACCGGCCGCCGGGAACCGTCTCGGTAACGCGGTGAGTCTTTCCGGCGATATCAACGGGGATGGATTGGCCGATGTACTGATAGGCGCGGAGAATGCCGCGGCCGAGACAGGCAAGGTGTTCATCATCTTCGGAACAACCAATGCGCTGATTTCGCTGGACGTTTCTGCTCTCGATGGGACTAACGGCGTGGTTGTCGTCGGAGAAGACGTCAGTGATCATGCCGGACACTCACTGGCGGGCATTGGTGATTTCAATGGTGACAGCCTGGCGGACCTGGTTGTCGGCGCTCACACCGCTCCGGACTTCTGGCAGGCGGGAAGGGTCTATGTCGTTTTCGGCCGGACGAACTGGTCGGCATTGGTGAGCCTTTCAGAGCTGGACGGAACAAATGGATTGAGAATTGACGGCAATCAGATCTTCGGCGCCCTTGGATCGGCGGTTTCGGGAGGCGATCTTAATGGCGACGGTTATGGGGACGTTGTCGTTGGCGCGCCGCCCTTGAACAGCGTCTACACTGTCTTCGGTCCGGGCATGTCCGGACCAGTCTTCTCTGTCACGAATCTGAACGGGGCAAACGGATTCACCGCGGCGTATACGAACAGCTCCGTCAGCTTCGGTTCCTCGGTGTCCGTAGCTGAGAATATCAATGCCGACCCTTTTGGAGACCTGATTGTTGGCGCGCCGGCCCTGGCGCCGGGCGGTCTGACAAGCGCAGGTGGGCTGTTCGTCATTATGGGACGCGAAGTATTCCCCGCAATCCAGAACGCGACGGCGCTCGATGGAACAAATGGTTTCGTTATGAATGGAGTACAGTCTTTTGCCGAAGCCGGAAAGAACGTCGCGGCCATAGGTGACATGAACGGTGATTCAATTACAGAATTCGCCGCCGGCGCCTACAAATTCGACTACTCCGTGCCCGGCACGAATACTGTTCTCACAAATGCGGGCTGTGCGTACGTCGTTTCTCCGCCCGGCATACCGAACGTCATTCTCTTCAAGCCCGAGATCTCCAGCATCTCGAGCACAGGGACAACACGATATGTGAGTTGGGATGGACAAAACGGTGTAACGTACAGCGTCTTTACCAACGCCGATCTGAACAGTGGGACTTGGGGCGTAGCCGCAACGATCGTATCGACCAACGCAACGCCGACATGGCAACAGACTGACGTACAAAGCCAACACCTGTTCTATAAACTCAAGGTCACAAAGTAGACCTTCAGGGAAAAACAGTTTACTCACGCAAAGGAGCCAAGTGGCAGAGGGTATTCGTCTAACCTTCTTCCCGAGGAGAGGGAATACGGTCTCACATTGCGGCGGCTTCTCTTCAATCCAATCTTCCTTTGCGTCTTAGCGCCTTTGCGTGAGGTCTCCCTACTTGCCGGGCTTGCCTGCAATTTTCGCCCAGGAATCCCGCAGTGTCACCGTGCGGTTGAAGATCGGCTTCACGGCAGTTGAATCCGGATCCGCGCAGAAGTAGCCGATACGTTCAAACTGCAAAGGTGTTCCTGCAGCGGCGTCAGCCAGCGTGGGTTCGACTTTTGCCGTGACAACCTTGAGTGATTCCGGATTCAGCGTGTCCTTCCAATCCGCGCCCTCTTCGACGTCCATCGGATTTTCGACGGTGAACAATCGATCATAGATGCGCACTTCAGCGTCTATGGCATGCTCAGACGAAACCCAGTGGATGGTGCCTTTGACTTTGACCTTCTCCTCAGGTGCAGTCCATGTGCCGCGGATGACAGTGACTGCGCCTGTGTCAGGATCCTTCTCTAATCCCGTACATGTCACAAAGCCGGCGTTTCGCAGGCGCACCGAGCGATCCGGCGCCAGCCGGAAGAACTTGCTCGGCGGCTCTTCCATGAAGTCGTCACGCTCGATGTAGATCTCGCGGCCGAACTTCAGTTCCCGTGTACCTGCGCCTTCATCTTCGGGGTTATTGACGGCGGTACAGGTCTTCACTTCGCCTTCGGGGATATTCTCGAGGATCATTCTTACGGGATTCAGTACAGCCATTCTGCGCATAGCCACCTTGTTCAGATGGTCGCGAAGACAGTGCTCAAGCAGGGCGACGTCGGTCAGGCTCTCGTACTTCGTAATGCCAATGGTATCACAGAAGTGTCGTATAGCATCCGCCGTATACCCGCGCCTGCGCAGACCGCACAGGGTGGGCATGCGAGGATCATCCCAGCCGTTTACGTGGCCGTCTTTAACGAGTTCAAGCAGGCGGCGTTTACTCATCACCGTGTAGGTGAGATTGAGGCGTGCGAATTCGATCTGCTGAGGATGATAAATATCGAGTTCATCGAGAATCCAGTCGTAGAGAGGACGGTGTACCTCGAACTCGAGCGTGCAGAGGGAATGCGTTACGTGCTCGATCGAATCTTCGAGGCAGTGGGCGAAGTCGTACATCGGATAGATATGCCACGTATCGCCGACGTGAGGATGCCTGGCGTGCTTGATGCGATAGATCGCCGGATCGCGCATGTGAAGGTTTGGCGACGACATATCGATCTTCGCGCGAACCACGTATTCGCCCTCTTTGAACTCTCCGCTCTTCATGCGCGTGAAGAGATCGAGATTCTCTTCCACGGGCCGGTTGCGTGAGGGGCTCTCTTTGCCCAGACGCGTTGGTATGCCGCGGTACTCCTTGAACTCCTCGGGAGACAGCGTGCAGACGTAGGCCTTGCCCTTCTTGATCAGTTCGACCGCGTAGTCATACATCTTCTCAAAGTAGTCTGAGGCGTAGTACAGGTGTTCACCCCAGTCAAAGCCCAGCCACTTCACGTCCTCGATGATCGCGTTGACGTACTCCTCTTCCTCCGCCTCCGGATTCGTGTCGTCGAAACGCAGGTGGCACGTCCCGCCGTACTTCAGTGCGGTTCCGAAATCGAGGCAGATAGCCTTAGCATGCCCGATGTGAAGATAGCCGTTGGGTTCAGGCGGGAAGCGCGTAACGACCCGTCCGTCATACTTCCCCGTCCGCAAATCCTCTTCGACGATCTCGTGGATAAAATGAGTCGCAGTCTTCTCTGTTGCGTCAGTCATAGCCAAGCCTTTGTAAGCAGCGGGCAACCTGTGCGTGAGCCGGATGCACGAGCGGCGAGATATAGCCGAAGTGACCGCAGCCATGCAACATTTTCATAGAAGCAGCCTCACACTTTGTCACATTCAGGTGTGCGATCGCACACCTGAATGTGACAAA
>JAHIZV010000002.1 GCA_018814445.1 Verrucomicrobiota bacterium
CCGGCAGCTAAACCTGTTTGGACTGCTGGAACACATGGTATAATGTGAAGCAACATTAACTTGGGAACCGCCGTGATACGGATCCGTAAGTCCGGTGGTGTGAGAGCCGGTGGAGGGTAACCTCCCCGGCTACTCGATTCGCGGAAGAAGAGCTATGCACTCATACCAGCTGTGGGTGTACTGTTAACGGAAAGGGGGAAGGCCATGCAGAGGAAGGTGAGCATCGACGTCGCGAGATTGGTTCTGGTCGTTACCGTGTTTGCGAGCGTGACCGCTGCACATGCACAAGACCGGACTGCGGAGTACAAAGCACACATCGCATCTATCGAGCACTTCAATGAACTGCAACGTGAAGCGGAAATGCCCGAGATAGAGATCCCCTCCTATGAGGAATGGCTCACCGCCGAACAGTCCACCGGACTGGTCGCCGGGACATCGAGCGCTGCCGCAGCACCCGTCGCGGCGATCTCTTCCGGCCAGGGCGGTTCCCCGCCACCCTCCGCGCCCTTAACCGGCGGCCTGACCGCTTTGCAGCTTTACCAAATCTGGGCGACCCATTGCGGCAACAGCACCAACGCCGCGACAACAGATGACGACGGGGACGGAGTAAGCAATCAGGATGAAGTGCTCGCGGGTACAGATCCTGACGACGAGAACGACTTCTTCTCCATTGTCGATTTCGAACTTCAAGACACAAACGCGCTGATTGCCTATACCACCGAAACACTACGTGACTACGAGCTGCAAACAGCGACGGCTCTGGTACTACCCAGCTGGACGGTGACCGGCACGACCACCGGGACCGGCGAGATTGTCACGAACAGCATAACTCTGGAGAGTTTCCGGCATTGCCGGGCCAATATCGCGGGGGCACTGGACAGCGACGATGAAGGTGTGCCTGATTGGCTGGAACGATGTGTCGGCACAGACCCACTCAAAGCCGATACCGACGGTGATGGCACAACCGACGACCAGGAACTGCTGAACGGAACGCCCGCGAACAATGCCGTACACGTCAACGGGCACAACGGCAACTTCCGCCTGTGGGCTCCGCATGCGAGCAGCGTGTCCGTTCGCGGCACCTTCAACGGATGGGCCGAGACAGCCATGACTTCCGAAGGCACCAACGGCTACTGGTCCGTGAAGGTGGCGCAGACGGTGACGAACAGCGCGGAGTACAAGTTCTACATCGACGGGACGACGTGGATTGCCGATCCCACCTCCCGCAAACTGGATTCAGGGGGCAGCGATTCGGTCTATGTGAATCCATATGCCTATGAGTGGACGGATGTTGACTTCGTGCCTCCGGCGAAGAATGAAACGATCATCTATCAACTGCACATCGGAGGATTGAGTGTCAGCAACAGCACCCCAGGTACGTTTGCGCAGGCAGAAACCAAGTTGCCCTACATCGCGGACCTGGGATTCACGGCGGTGGAGTTGTTGCCAGTCAACGATTACCAAGGCACATGGTCGTGGGGGTATAATCTGGAACATCCGTACCGGATTGAGGAGCAGTACGGGGATGTGGATGCCCTCAAGTCCTTCGTGGACACGGCCCACTCTCTAGGTCTGGCGGTCTACTTCGACTTCGTAATCAATCATTGGCACGACGGATCAAGCACGCCCGGCACCTTCAATCAGACTCCCGGCGGCGTGTGGGACTGGGATGGCACCGGCGTTACCGGAGACCCCGGCGGGTTGTACTACTATGGGGATACGGATGCGGAACTTCACTGGACACAATGGGGGCCGCGTCCGGACTACTCAACGAACGGGGTGCGTAACTTTCTGGTGCAGAACGCCCAGATGTGGATACGGGACTACCACGGAGACGGGCTGCGATGGGATGCCACCAAAGCGATCAGAAACAAAGATTCGAATCTGGATCTGAGACAGACCAACAAGAACCTCTCTGTGGGCTGGACGATGATGCAGGACATCAACGAGAACTTGCATGCCCTGTATCCAGAGCTGCTGAGCATGGCTGAGGACTTAGCCGACCCGAGTGAAACAATCCTGACCAATGACATGACGGCGATGACGGAGGAAATCAGCAACACGACCCATAACGCTCTGGGCGGGGCGGGTTTTGATTCGCAGTGGGACAACCTTCACGAAATCAAGAATGCTGTGGTGATCGATGCCGACCCCTGGATCGCAAAAGTGCAGGAGGATTTGGAGCGGGTTATCGGCGATGATCCCTTCCATCGGGTGAATTACATCACCTCCCATGACGAAATCAATGAACTGAACGAGAAACTGCGCATTGCCACGCAGATCGCCAGCAACAACAGCATCAGCACTACATCCACGGAAACGCAACTTCGTTGCATCCTAGGCAATGCGATGGTGCTGACCGCGCCGGGCATTCCGCTTCTGTTCATGGGCGACGAATTTGCGGATGACGGAGTTCCGGGCACTGGGTCCGGCGGCTGGACGGAAAGCCGAGCATTAGAGTGGAGCAAGACGAACACGATGTCCAAAGTCGTGAACGACACTTCTGCACTGATAGCCCTACGAAAGAACACGTCGGGGACGACGCAGGGACTGATGGGCGAGCATATCGACGTGTATCACGTCAACGATGCCTATGGAGATGTGCTCGCGTTCCACCGCTACGATGCCGGAGGGACCAACGACGATGTGGTTGTGCTAGCGAATTTCAGTGGGAATAGCTGGACATCGTACGACATCGGCATGCCCTCGGGCGGAACATGGACGATCCGCTTTGTGAGCAACCCGCCATCGGGAGGCAATCCCGGTGACCTGAACGATACCGTCACGCCCGTCCAGCAGAGCAAAGACGGCCTCCCTTACACAGGAACATTCAAACTAGGAGACTACAGTGTACTTATTGTCTCAAAGAACGAATAGGCTGATTGTCGGGTTGCTACTGATAGCGAGCATCTGCCACGCAGACATGATCCTGCACCCGATTGACCGGGGGAGATACGCGAATGACGGCTATCACGAAACTTTGAACGCGGCTTATGGAGTTGGATACGGGGGAACCTTCATAAATAACAACTTCTTCGTGTTCAATTTGGGCGGTTTGAGCGAAGAGGTTCTATCAGCCGAGCTTCAGCTTTTCAACCCGTGGTCAATCTCGCCGGACCCTTTTGAGACTTACGCAACCTATGATGTAAACACAGACTTAACCAGCCTCATGAACGGCTCTGGAGGAACCAATGCTTTCAATGATTTGCAGTCGGGGAATTCATACGCAAATGTAAACATCTCCTCTGCCGATAACGGCACTACGATAAGTATGACTCTGAATGCACAGGCGATTCAGGACATTAACAACAGTTTGGGCGGGCTGTTTGCTATTGGTGGAACAGTTACCACCCTGGATATTCCAAGAGGGCTCCAGGAGGAACTCTTTGGGTTCACGAGCACTGACAATCCTGCAGATGGTGTAGACCTAAGGCTAACAATCATCCCGGAGCCGTCAGTGTTAGGACTGCTGCTTCTCGGTTGCGGGATGTTGATACTGCAAGGAATACGAAACCGCTAACAAGATAAGGATTAGTTCCGACTCGGAGCGAAGCGGAGGGGTCGGCGACTAATCGGTGGTTCATGAAGCCGCGGTGGGATGGTTCTATAGGGTAAAGATCAGCGTAGAGGTTGAGCGGGGA
>JAHIZV010000031.1 GCA_018814445.1 Verrucomicrobiota bacterium
CCGGGCATGGCCGACGACCGCACGGGACGGTCGTCGGCGATGTGTGACGGATTTCTTTCGGAAGTGTTGCGGATTTCGGATGATCCGGATTCGGAATGGACTTCTTGTTCCCGCCTGCACTGAGCCTGCCGAAGTGCCCGTACTTAGGAGGGTCGCTGATAAGGTCTTCCGCCTTCGCGCTTCGCTTGCTACGGCGGACAGGCTGCTACGCTCGTTCTCCACCCACGAACCGCCGCAAGCCTCCCGCCGGTTTCCCGTGCCGAGGACGGCACCGCAAACCGTCACGCGTCTTGCTGGTTTGGCGGTTCGTCACCCCACACGCAAAGCCACCCAGGCAACTCGCACCACTTCATGCCATTTTGCGCTCGTTCCTCACACGCGGCATGAGCGCCGCTGCGTCGCCCCAGCCAACCACCCGGCTGGCGTCGCGCCCACCCTTCGGCGGCCTCAGGGTGTCACGCCGCCAGCTAACACCACCCGGGATAAGGTACGATTTGCGTTCCCGAGGCCGGAAGGAAAGTGGGGCCTCGGGAAAGCAAATCCCATTCTTGAGCTTGCATTCGGGCATTCCCCAGAGAGGGTCTCTACTCCTCCTGCGTCCTTCCTTGATACTCTTCAATCTGATGCGGCAGGTCGTAGAGGTATTCGAGAAGGAAATCAAGAAAGCGGACAACGTCCCTCGCATCCTGCGGGTCAGTTGCTTCTTGTTCCGGTTTTGGGTGCGCTGACTCATTGCCGAGTTCTCGTACGTTGTCCGACCAGTCCTTCATGATCGGCGGAAGAATCCCCTTTGCAGCAAGATCGTCGATTTCACGCTTCAGACCTCCACCTTGCGCTTCCTTAGCGCGGAGCGCCACCTGCAATGCGCTGCGTGCCATGAGGGCGGCAGCATCCCAGTTCTCGTCCCTCAAGTTCCGTTTGGCCTGCAGCCAGTAGCGTCCGATGGTTTCCGGCCAGTGTTTGGGATAGCGCTCGAGTTTGAGCGGCCATGGAAGAACCCGGTAGGCGTGGATACCGTGGCTACCGCCCATCGTACTGGCAGACCACAGAACCATGACGTACCCCTTACAGTTGCCGCATTCCAACGTGTCGAAGTTGAGCTTCTTGGATCCGCTCGGCTTCTTCTTCTCTGCGTGGAACGCCGTCTTGAAGTTCCCCGCCTCCATACAGAAGGGACACGTTATCTCGTAGAGTGCGAGATCATGGCCGTACTGCCCAGATCCTTCGCCGAGACTCCACCAGCTTTCCATATCAGATTCCCCCGCTTATCCTCGTTAACGACACCCGATAGCCAACACGACGTTTCACTACTCGAAAGAGAACCATACATCACAGACGTGCTGCCTTCATCAAATCTGTGACACTGCACTTCAACGCGCTCGCAAACTTCACCAGCATGTCAACAGTGGGATTCTGTTCTCCCCGCTCGATTCTCCCTACAAAATTGCGGTGACAGTCCACGACCTCCGCAAGCGCCTCCTGCGACAACCCCAGCTCCCTTCTGCGAGCCCTCATCGCGTCACCCAACTTGCTGCGGTGGACCGGTATTCGCTTGCTTGATTTCATCCTTGAAAGAACACCATAAGTGTGCACTCTTAGCTACACACTATCAATGTTCATCAGGAAGGGGCAGTGGACCATGACATTCTTTCTTTACGCCAGGAAGTCCACCGATGACGAAGAACGGCAGATCCTGTCCATTGAAGCACAACTGGACGAGCTTCGGGAATTTGCCCAGCGCGAATCCATTCCGGTCGTGCGAGAGTTTGTCGAATCTCAAACCGCCAAAGCCCCAGGACGCCCGATCTTTGATGCAATGATGGCGGAAGTCGAAGCGGCCGCAGTGGACGGGCTTCTCGCGTGGCATCCTGACCGCCTTGCGCGCAACAGCGTGGACGGCGGCCGAATCATCTACCTCCTCGATAGCGGCAAGTTGTCGGCGTTGAAGTTCCCTACGTTCTGGTTCGACAACACGCCGCAAGGCAAGTTCATGCTGAACATTGCCTTCGGACAGTCAAAATACTACATCGACAACTTGTCGGAGAATGTCAGTCGAGGGATTCGTCAGAAGCTCCGACGGGGCGAGTACCCAGGGCAGCCGCCCATCGGCTACCTCAACGAACCCCGACTCCGAACCATCGTTGTCGACGAGATAAAAGCCCCGATGATTCGACGATTGTTCGAGGTGTACGCCACCGGCGATTACACCTTCTCCGAGCTACATGACGAAGCCAAACAGTGGGGCCTGCGGACCCATCGGGGCTTCCTGATTGCTCGCGCCACTCTGCCCCGGCTTCTCTCGAACACGTTTTATGTTGGCCTCTTCAAATTCCAAGAGGAGATGCACTAGGGGACACATGAGCCTATCATCCCCCGTGACCTCTTTGATCGGGTTCAGGATGTTCTTCGACGCCGGGGACGTGGGAATTACAGGGTCAAGCGACAGCCCAAGGTCTTCTTGGGTCTCCTGAAATGCGACCACTGCGGCGGCGCGGTCACCGCTGAGCGCCAGAAGGGACACGATTACTACCGATGCACCAAGAAGCTGGGCCCTTGCCCGCAGACCCGGTACATCCGGGAAGAAGCCCTGGCGGATCATCTCCGCGAGAGCATTCGGGGAGTCTCCCTGTCGGATGAGCACGCCGCCAAGATGCTGGCCAAGGTCGAGGAATGGAAAGACGCCGAACGGACCGACATATCCAGCATGGTGAACACCGAACAAAAGAGATTGGCTGAGGCGAAGTGCAAGACGGACC
>JAHIZV010000032.1 GCA_018814445.1 Verrucomicrobiota bacterium
ACAAGAAACTGAAGCTGGTAGGCAAGGCCGCCTGAGCGGCCGCGGGGCGGAGAAGCTCCGGGCCTACGGCCCTCCGCTTCCCCGCCCCGCGAGGGAATATCCATGACCTTAATCTTTTTGCAGAACTTGACGGACACAACTTTTTTCTGCATGCTTTTGCGGCTTCCCTGGATATGATTAAGCAGGCTCCCGGATAAGATGAAATGGTTGTGTCCATTTGTGGCTTGTGTTCTGCTGGTGTGCGGCTGCGCTTCGCTCAACCGGCCCGGCGACGAATGGTTCGGGCAGGACAAATGGCAGCATTTTGCCGTGGCTTCGGCCGTTGGAGCGGGTGTCGTCGCGGGTCTTGAAGGAGGAGGAAGTTCGGAAAGCGATGCCAGGGCCGGCGCCATTTTCCTCACGATATCTCTCGGCTGCGCAAAAGAGTGGCGCGACGAGAACGTGAAGGGCACGTACTGGAGCGGGAAGGATCTCGTGTGGGATTTTGTCGGCGCGGTTGTGGGGAGTTTGGCGGGGGGTAGTCTGGACTGAGAGACTCCGGCGCGCGGATCAGTTGTTCAGCAAAGCACGCAGCGCTGCGGCGAGTTCCGGGAATTCAAATGCGAAACCTGCATCAACCAGCTTCTTCGGGATAACCTTCGCGCTTGCCAGAAGAAGTTCATCGGCCATCTCGCCTATCAGCACTCGGGCTGCAAGAGCCGGCATATGCATGAAAGCCGGGCGATGCACTGCGCGGGCAAGAGAGCGCGTGAGCTCGGCATTGGTCACAGGAGAGGGCGAGACGAAGTTGACCGGTCCTGAGATGTCATCGTGCAACAGCAGGAATTCCGTTGCCCTGCACAGATCGCGAATGTGAACCCAACTGTAGAATTGTCTGCCCGAACCGAATCTTCCGCCCAGGCCAAGTCTGAACGGCAGGAGCATCTTCGCCATCGCTCCGCCATCGGGAGACAGGACCATCCCGATTCGCATTGTGGCGACGCGGATTCCATGAAGTGAAGCCGGGCTTGTTACCATCTCCCAGTCTTTGACGACAGACGCGAGGAAACCGCCGCCGGCCGGTGATGATTCCGTGAGTTCGTCGTCTCCGCGGTCGCCGTAGAATCCGGTCGCGGAGGCGGAAAGGAATACGGAGGGTTTCCGCTTCAGTCCCGCGCACACGCTTGCGAGGAGCCGTGTTCCCCGTATTCGGCTACTGCGGACATCGGCTTTGACCCGGCGATTCCATCGCGCGCCGGCCACGGGCGACCCGGCCAGATTGATCACTGCCTCAATGCCCTCAAGACGACCGGCGTCCTGCATGAGGTCGGCTTCGGGCCGCCAGTAAACGGCATCCTCTGCAACCCGGGCAGGATTGCGAACGAGGCGCAGGATGCTGTGTCCGCTCTCACTGAGGAAGGAACACAGGGCGGTGCCGATAAGACCACTCGCTCCGCTTACAAGGATGCGCATAGACTAGCTCCCTCCGCGTTGAACTCGCTGGTTCACAAGACTTCGGGAAAATAGTAGGTTTCCCGGAGCGGCCGTTCAACGCCGAAAAGGATGGTGACATAGAAATGACCCTGGAACTCTCAGCATTCGGCAAACGCTTCAGCGGGCAGACGGGCATCGGCGAACTCATGGACGATCTCGGTCGTGCTCTCGGCGGGCAGGACGACATGTTGATGATGGGCGGAGGCAATCCCGGACATATACCGGAGATGCAGGCCATCTGGCGCAGACGTATGGAGGAGATTCTGGGCGAGGGGCAGAGGTTCGAGCAGATGCTGGGGAACTATGACCCTCCGCAGGGCAACGCGCGCTTCATCTCTTCGCTGGTCCGCTGTCTGAACGATGCATGCGGCTGGGATTTGACCGAAGAAAACGTCTGCGTGACGAACGGCGGGCAGACCGCTTTCTTCTGCCTCCTCAACATGCTGGCTGGGAAGCAGACGAACGGCCGCCGGAAACGTATCCTGTTTCCGCTGACTCCCGAGTACATTGGTTATGCAGATCAGGGTGTGGACTCGGAGCTTTTCGTCGCGAACAAACCCCAATTCGAGTTCATTGACGATCACACGTTCAAGTACCACGTCGATTTCGAGTCGCTGGATGTGGGAGATGATGTGGCCGCGATCTGTGTTTCGCGGCCGACGAATCCGACCGGCAACGTGCTGACGGATGACGAAATCGGCCAGCTTGCGAAGCTCGCGGACGCGCGCGGGATACCCCTGATCATCGACAACGCCTACGGCTCGCCGTTTCCGAATGCGATGTTCACGGAAGTGCAGCCGGTCTGGAATGAGAACATCGTACTCACACTCAGTCTTTCGAAGCTCGGACTCCCCGGCACGCGAACGGGCATTGTGATCGCCCGCAAGGAGATTACATCGGCGCTGTCATCCATGAACGCCGTAGTCGGGCTGGCCAACGGAAACATTGGTCAAGTGCTCGTGGAGCCGCTGCTTGCCAGTGGTGAACTCATCAGGATCAGCCGCGAAATCATTCAGCCTTACTACTACCGAAAGTCGCTTCGCGCGGTTGAACGGGTGCACGAGTGCTTTGATGCGAAACTTCCGTACCGAGTCCATAAGAGCGAGGGCGCATTCTTTCTATGGCTCTGGTTTGAACGTCTCCCGATCACGACGCAAGAGCTGTATAGACGGCTCAAAGAGCGAAGGACGCTGGTCGTTCCCGGACGCTATTTCTTCTACGGGCTGGACGGGGACTGGCAGCATAGCCACGAGTGCATCCGCATGACGTTTTCGCAATCTGATGAGACCGTGCAGAAGGGCGTGGCGATCATTGCGGAAGAAATGGCGCGGGCTTATGCGGTCTGACACGCTCTGTCACTGCGAACTGAGGACGTTGAATTCATCAGTTGGGGTGAAGGTGAAGCAGTCCAGGCATCTCTAACACTGGATCGCGTCGTCGCCAACGGGGTGAAGCATGCATCCGGCTCAGCTCGCAATGACAAGTTCTACTTCTCTGCCCGATACACCTTGAACCTGTTTGTTGAGTCCACAGCAAAAGCCGGTGTGTCGTTGGTTCCGAACAACGGGTTCCCGATCAGGTTGCCTGGCGGAAGCATGACCCAATCCCATGTCCCGCTGGATGTGAGTGAAGATGCGCCGTAGACGTTGTAGCTCCGTCCCGTCTCGATGCCCAGAAGTCCAAAGCGGACGGTGTTGGTGTCTTCCGTCGCAGAGATGAACTCGGGCGGCATGGCATGAAGCATGTTGGTTATGGCATGTGCCGCATCGATCTGTCCGTAGCCGTAACGCGGGTTGTAGCCGTTTGTGTAGGTGATGGTTCCAATCTTGCGGGCGGTCTCCTGCAGAAGCCGGCGCACTTCCTGCGGAGTCAGATGTGGATTCGCGCTCATGATCAGTCCCGCAATACCGGACGCGACCGGAGCAGACGCGGAGGTCCCGCTGAAGGAAGCGAAATAGTCGCCGCTGTCATACCCGTCGGAACCCGTCCGATCCGTCGTCAGGAGTGCGGTATGCCAGGTCGATCCTCCCGATGGAGCAAGCAGTTCAAGATTCGTATTGAAACAGGAGTAGGCCGATTTGAATCCCTCGATGTTGCTCGCGCCGACCGCGACGACGGAGGTGAAGTTTCCGGGCGGGCGGATACGGGTCGGGTCGTAACCCCAGTCGGCTTCTATGCTTTGATTTGCGTACCGAACGTAGTTAGTGCCGTCTATTGAGAAAAGAATGTGGTCCCAGAAGACTGTCGAGTTGCCGGAACCGCAACTCATTTCTCCCAGGCACTGATAGTGGAAGGTCAACACACCCGATGCATTCTCAGTTACCTCCACCCAGCTTTCCTCGTTATCTCCGATATCGCCGGAGCGGAGGGAATAGGCTCCGACCACCATGTGATCATTCGTTGCGGCAGTGATATACCATGAGGCGTCGCCGCCTGTGGTCCATCCGGCCGGCAGACCAGCGTTCTCGAAATCGATCCGCGCGCCGCCTGGGAGTTGGATGCTGTCGATCCAGGCGCAATCAAACGCCTTGCTGGTGTCAGAGTCTTTTGTATACGTCCAGCGATATGTGTGCGGCGGATTACCGGGAACAAATCCAGAAAGCCGCATCCACCCACGAAAAGCACCGCTGCTTGAGCTGGAGGGACAAGTCTCCACCCATCCCTGATCGGCCCCCTTCCCGGATGCCGCGATCACCAGCGCGGACGTGGCGGCGTTGTTGAAGGCGTCTATGAGAAGCTGGGGGATGACGCCTGAAATGGTCGTGGAGAAGTTGATGACGTCGGCATGTTTCGAGGCATATGCCAGGGCATCTGCGAGCTGCGTGTCGGTCGCGATGTCATTTCCGTCGTAGACCTTCACTGGGAGAAGTCCGCACCTGGGGCATGATCCGCAGACTCCGAGACTGTTGTCGCCGCGCGCTGCGGCGAGGCCCGCGACGGCGGTGCCGTGCGGCTCGTTCGGATCGTCAGGCATGACTCTGTTTGTCCCGTGATAGAATTCCCAGCCGGAGACATCATCAACATAACCATTGCTGTCGTTATCGATGTTGTCGTCAGGAATTTCTCCCGGATTGATCCACACGTTTGGCGCGAGGTCCGGATGGTTGGTTTGAACTCCATCGTCGAGGATGGCGATGACAATGTTCGAGCTTCCGAGGGTGGTGTTCCAGGCGTATTCGAGTGCGGCCGAGTTGGTCCATGTCACTGAACTCGGATTATGGAGATGCCAGAGATTGGTGACATCGTTTGGAAGATAGCTCTTTTCCGCTTCGCGGGCGAAATCGGGAACGGCCCATTGAACAGCGGCTAGAGCGGAGAGTTCCGCGGCGAGCTGAAGAGATGACCACTCGGAATCCGGCGAATAGATATCGAACTGAAACTGTCGGTTCCGAACAGGCTCGGGATCCGTCACGTCATAAGCTGAGAGGACGGGCAGTACGTCTTCAGGGACTGAGCCTTCCGCCAGTTTGAAGACAATCCGGTTCAAGGGGACGGCTTTCAGCCGGGAGCCCTTTTCTTGAAGAACCGGGCTCCAATGCGCGCCGACCTGTATGGCAATGTCGGCAACGTCACGCCCGCGGGAGTCAATGGAGGAGATCAGAGATACGCCTTTTCGAAACGCCCTGCTGTTCTCCAGGAGGACTGGAAGTTCCGCAGGTGCATCAGGCTTGTAGACGGTTTCTTCAACCAGCGCCACCTGTGTGGTGTCGACAGAGACCTGATGTGATCCGAGGTATCTGACGACGGATTTCGGCGCGGGTGTCAGGGCGTTGGTTGACGGGACGCCGAAGAGCAGGACCGTCAGCACGAAAAAGGCACGATGGATGATAGAGTCCATTGAAACGCATGATTCTGTCCTTAGATGATTCTGTCGAGGAAGTTCTTTGTGCAGGGGTTTCGGTGTTCGATCGTCCGTCTTGACAAGTGCATCCAACTTGGCGAGTTTTGCGGGATGATCATTATCTCAAAGATTCGCGGACTCTTTCTGCTGGCAAGAAGCGCGATCCGGGGGCTTTCGGAAGAAGATGTGGATTCCGACCCGATGGTCCAGTTCAACAAATGGTTCCACGATGCAAAGCGTTCCGGCATTTTCCTTCCTGAAGCCGTGACGCTTGCGACCGCGACTCCTGACGGTAAGCCTTCAGCGCGGATGATGCTTCTGAAGGGCGCGGACGAGCGCGGTTTTGTGATCTACACGAATTTCGAGAGCAACAAAGGCAGGCAGTTGGATGCGAACCCGCAGGCCGCACTGGTTCTGCACTGGTCGATTCTTGAACGCCAGGTGCGTATTCAGGGGGCCGTGGAGCGAGTGACGGAAGCGGAGTCCGCTGCCTACTTCAAGACCCGGCTGCGCGGGAGCAGGATCGGCGCGTGGGCTTCAGCTCAAAGCTCTGTTCTCGAGAGCAGGACGCAGCTCGAACAGAGGGTGAAGGAATACGAGCAGAAGTTCAAAGGCGATGATATTCCTCTTCCTCCTTTCTGGGGGGGATACCGGGTGATTCCGGAGCGGATCGAATTCTGGCAGGGACGTTTGAATCGTCTGCACGACCGGATCGTGTATGAGCGGGAGGGGGAAACGTGGAAGATCTCACGTCTTTCGCCGTAGGATGGGGTGGGGGCGGTTCCGATCTTGCGGCGAGAACTTGCCAAGCGGTCGATTAGGATTACGAGTAGGATTATGATTGGGACCTCTTAATCCTACTCGTAATCCTAATCTTAATCGTTCCCACTCGGTATATACTCCGCCGTATACCTCTCAACCGTTACCGTACCCGACCAGTAGTCCGCCGGGAGACCGGCTTTCAGTTTGAGATGTTGGAGGAACGTCGCGGGGTCGGGGAGCTGTTTCCAGACTGACGGCAGAAAGGTTCCCCTCTGAACGCCTTCCGCGAGAATCAGTCCATCGATTCCCGGCCTGAGTTTCTTGAGCAGATCATTCTCGTCTGAAAACTTGATGGGTTCCGGCGGGGAGAGAATCGAAATGTGAATGTCCAGCTTCTCCGCTTCTTCGGGGGTCATCGTGGGGAACCGGGGATCCCGGAACGCGGCGGAGTAGGCGTTGGCGGCGACATCCTCGATCAGGGGCCGGTACGCTTCCAGCGATCCAATACAGCCGCGCAGTCTGCCGTCAATCTCGAGTGTGACAAACGTGGCGCGCGGATCTCGAAGTCTTTCGGGAAAGTTCTCGCAGTGCACTTTCAGTTCGGTACCGCGAAGAACCCCGTGCCGAATGGAGTCATGAGCCATGTCAATCAGCAGTTGTTGCTCACCGGGAGTATATCCCTGCCTATTCTGCTGTGACGACATAGGCTCCGTATCCCACGACCTGATTCCTGGGGCCGGCGGTATCGCCGGAGTTTCGCAGGTCTATATTCCTCACGTGCATGCTGTGTTCGCGTGCGATTTTCAGAAGGCCCGAGATGGCTTCCCGACCGCACGCCTGATCGTGTCCGATGTCCTCGTACCGGCATTCTTCTATGGCCAGCGATGTGGCCTTATCCAGTTTTGAAGCAACATCGTATTCAAGGAAGTGGCTCAGGTCGGAACTGACGACAATCAGTGTTTCGTCTCCGCCCCAAACCGCTTGAAGCACTTCGCTCACTTGTTCCGGTGATGCGCCGCGAACGGCGAAAGGGAGCAGGGAGAAGTCGTTCAACACTACCTGCAGAAAAGGGATGTGAGCTTCAAGACTGTGCTCCTGTCGATGGGCTTCGTCGTCGATGACCACCTGCGCGAAATCCAGCGCGATACTTCTCAGTTCCTTGTCGATGGGGACGCTGCCCAGAGGGGTTTCGAACGCTTCGGCAGAGGAAACCGCCAGCCCGCGTACATCCACGAAATGCGCCGGTCCGAGGAGGATCACTTTTCGTATCGTCTCGCTCGCGTCCCGCAGTCGAGCATAGGCAGAAGCCGCGATCGGCCCGGAGTAGACGTAACCGGCGTGCGGCGCGATGAGCGCCTTCGGAGCGGGACCCGTTTCCTTCACTTCAGACAGATAGGCCAGAACGGTTTTCTTCAGCTCCTCCGGATCAGCCGGATACCATTCCCCCGCACGGTATGCTCTTCTGATGTTCATATCCTCTACGAGGAATGATAGCCCTGCAGCCCCGGCTCAGCAAGCTTCGCTCTCCAAATGCATGCTGAAAACGGATATGGAGGGCGAACTTCATGTGAGCCGAAGATGATTCCGGCCGCGGGGGAATTGTGATAAGGTAGCGATATGGCGGGTACGAATTTTGCCGAAACGAAGTACTGGGAGCGACTTCCCAACGGGAGGGCGCAGTGCAATCTCTGTCCGAATTTCTGCCGCCTGAAGGAGGGACAG
>JAHIZV010000033.1 GCA_018814445.1 Verrucomicrobiota bacterium
ACCCGTCGGCAAAGACTTCCCACTTGCCGGTCGGCTCGCCGCCTTCAAAGGGAACAAAAACGACCTTGTAGCCCTGTTGTTCCATGGGTGCCCGGTTCCATGATCCGTGGAAGGCTATGAACGCGCCGCCATAGAAACGCTGGGGAAACTGGTCACCGGAATAGAACACCAGATCGTTCGGCGCCCAGTGAGCCGGGAAGGCGATCAGGGGACTCTGGTACTCAGGATCAAAACTCTGTTCTTTGCCGTCGCCGCCGTATTCCGGGGCTGTGACGCGTGCCTGTTTGAACGGATCCCAGTATGTAAACGGCCATCCGAGATTGCTCCCGTCCGTGATCCGGTGAAACTCTTCCGCCGGCAGTTCCGCGTTATCGTTCATATTGAAAAATTCCGGCCACAGCGTATCCAGCTGATCACGGCCGTGCATGACGAGGTACAGGTGTTCATCCATGGAGTTCCAGTCCAGGGCCACCGCGTTCCGCAGACCCGTCGCGAAGCGATAGCCATGTCTTCTGAATTTCTGATTCAGACGTTCCTTGCTGAATCGCCAGATGCTTCCCTTCCACTTCAACTCCTTTGGGGGGCGGACTCCGGGTGATCCTGGTTTCCGGTCTTCTTTCTGAGCGCTGTTGGAAGGAGCGCCCACGTTCACATACAGATTGTCCTTATTGTCGATGGCGAGACTTCTTGCGGCATGCACATTCTGACGGGGAAGATATCGGACCAGTGCTTCGGGTGTCGCGCGGGGAACCAGGCTCTCTTTCGCCAGTGGAACCCGGTAAACTGTTGTGACAGACGAGAAGTACAGGAACTTCTTATCGATCGCCAGACCCGTTCCTCCCCCAACACGCGAGAAGAACTCAATGCGGTCAAGCGGGCCCGGCGCCACCGTGTCACGGAGCCCGACGAGGTAGCGTCCATCGACCGGCCGATCCAGGGATGCAAACACATCGCCGTTGTCGCGAACGACGATATGTCTCAATGGGAGACCGAGGTCCGCAACCAGTTCAACTGTGAAACCGTCCGGAACGCTCAGCCCTGTCTCGCGGTCGGTAACCAGGGACACACGATTCTGATACTTATTGAAATCGGGATGGATTGCCGATGCGGCTGTTCCACCAAGCACAAAGAGAATGAGCAGAAACTTCAGGAATCGCATAAACGCAACTTCCTCCGAGATTGTGTAACGTTTTACTCAAAATACCCGAATACTCCAGAAATATATACCGATAATTCAGGGTCAGACACTGAATTAATGAATATTCATTGACTGTCCCCTATTTGCGGAACATATTGGAGACATGCCACGCTCACCGAGAGTCTGTTTTGAGGGCGCGATCTACCACGTCATGTTTCGAGGCAACGCGAAGCAGGATCTCTTTCTTGACGGTCGTGACGCATCGCGATTTCTCGAAGCTCTCGCAGACAGAGAGGCTGACCACAGCGTTCGGATCTACCTGTACTGCATGATGCCGAACCACGTTCACCTGTTGGTCGAGACTCCCCTCGGCAATCTGAGCCGTTTCATGGCTGCCCTTCTCACCGCGTACTCTCTCTATTTCAACAAGCGACATGACCGAGTCGGGCACGTGATGCAGGGACGTTTCAAGTCATGCGTTGTTTCGGGTGACGAGTACCTGCTGAGATTGACCCGGTACATTCATCTGAATCCGGTTCGCACAAAGGAATGGGAGGACCGGTCAATCGATGACAGGATTCAATTCCTGCACCACTTCCGATGGAGTAGCTATCGCTCCTACATAGGACTATGCGAAACAGACAATATCGTCACCTATGGTCCCATCATGAAGATGGTCCCCCATGCTCAGAACGAGGACCTGCAGGCGGCTTACAGACGCTATGTTGAGGCCGGTCTGGGAACAACGGACGACGAAATAGTCGAAGCTTTGCGGCATTCCCCTGCAAGCCTGGGAAGTACCGTTTTTCAAAGCGAACTTCAGGAAAGGATTAATCGTGATGGTTCTGCTTTGAGATCTGTGCAGTCCAGTTTGAGCGCAGACGACGTGATTGCCTGTGTGGTACAGCAATTCGGCGTGTCGGGTGATCGCATTCATGAGCACAGAAAAGAGAACTGGCCCCGTGCGGCGGCCGCACAAATGTTAGCGAAGTACAGCAACATGACGCAGGCGGGCATCGCGAAGAAATTTGGACTGCACAGTAACTCAGCGGTGTGCCACATGATCCGCAGACTCAAGAACGCCTGCGCGTTGGATCACGATTTGGCCGCAAAGATAGAGACGATAAGTTCCGTTCTTGGAGACAACGCGGCGACTGAATAAGGGTCAGACACTGAATATTCAATTATTCAGTGTCTGACCCTTATTGAAACGGCCGACCCTGAATGGGCCGGCCGTTTATCACGTATTGACGCAGACGTGCTGGTTTATTCGAATTCCCAGGCCAGGGAGAAGCTGTAGCTGTCTTCTTCCAGGGAGGATTCAAGATCGACGAATCCGCCGGCCGACGTGTTCGAGAAATCCTTCTCAAAGGCGTGCATATAGCCGAGGTTCAGCAGAACGTCGTCGGCGATACGATACGCAAGCCCGACGGTCGCATGCGATTCGACAACAGCGGGAAAGCCGATCGTCCTGAGCATTTCATAGCCGAAGGTCGGAACCATCTTGCCCTGAACCATTGTTCCGCCCATGGGGTCCCAGCCATCATGGCTTTTTACAGGATTCTCGGCGTAGTTATAGCCGGCGCGGAGTGTCAACTTATCGGTCGCCTCGAGTTGGGCACCGATGGCGTAGACCCATTGGTCGTCCCAATCGAAATCGCTGTATCCATCTGCGGCGGACCATTCGTAGAACTTGGTGTCGAGTTCGACCATCAGTTTTTCCGTCAGATGAACGGCCAGACCGGCCGCATAAGCGGCAGGGGCTTCAAGGTCGAGCGTATCCTGCGTCATGTCCCCATCGAAGTCGTAGACGTCTTCGTGCGAAGCTTTCATCGGGGTCGTGTAGCTCGCGCCCACCTGCATACTGCCCAGAGAATAGATCAGGCCGACCTGTGCCCCATACGAGTAGTCGTGTGAGCCGCCCTGGCCGAGATCGAGGTTGTTATAAGCCATATTGAATGCACCGCCGACTGCCAGACTGTCGCTCACCTGGTAGGCAAGCATGGGGGCGAACTTCATGATCTCAAGGCGTGTGTAGAGGTCGCCTTCGAAGCCGTTCGCAGGGTTTCCGTCAAGATCCCAGCCCTTATTGCGATAGTCGACACCGAGCCCGGAGATGCCGTACGCGCCGAAGCCGAAGCGCGTGTCCTCGTTGATTGCTGTAGTCACGCCGACCGCCGGGATGATGAATGGCGGATGCTGACTTGTTCCCTTCAGCACACCCATGGGCGTGGTGATTTTGGCGTTGACTGTCGGATCGAACAGCGTAGCGCCAAAGATGGCTTCCGACTGTTCGCCGCACGGGCAGAAACTCATACCGGCCGGATTTCCAAAAATGGCCGTGAGACTGTCCTGTGGTGCGGCTACTCCGACGCCTCCAAGGCTTCGTGAAACCGGACCCACGCCGATCAGATTGTCACCGTTCGTTGCTTGCACCACTGGTGCGGCGACAAGAACTGTGATTGCGATAATTGGAAGAATATACTTCCTCATGCTTCTCTCCCTCATTTTGTGATCCTTTCGGATCGTTTCGACTGCACTCCATCGCGCCATACCTGCGCGTTTCGTTACCCCCCTGATTGAACGGGCGTGCTCTTCTCCGGTCGCACATCCTCAATCAGACTACTGACATCGAAATCGTCTGCTAATGCCCCTGTCTTTTTCAAGCTCTCAATGAGTATCTCCCGCACGAGACGACAGGCATCCATCATGCGGGGAAGGGCCAGGCTGTAGTAAACGGTCTGACCTTCTTTGCGTGTGTTGACGAGGTGCTTGTCCCTGAGGAGCCGGAGATGCTGGCTAACGGTTGCGGGCTGGGTTTCAAGCGATTCCGCGATTTCGCCAACGCTCATATCGCGGCGACTGAGCATATCGATAATCATGAGGCGCTTGGGACTGGACATAACCTTGCAGAGCTCTGCATGGAGATTGAAGACTTCGTAGTTTCGTATCTTCATAGATTTTTCTATACGCTCAGAAAAGCTTCTGTTACAAGTGAATTCGCCAAATATTTGTCAGTTTACGGTAGATTCCGGAGTCGGGTGATGGAGAAAAGAGACGCTCAAGGGTTGTGCAGTGAGCCGGCAAAGGGCGTCTGTATCGTGGTCAAAACGGCCTGTCTCATAGCTTTCCTTATCTCGATCTACATACTCTACTTTGGCAAAGGCGCCCATGCTTCGCTGCATGGCTGCGGAGGAGAAACGAACTGCAATGAAGTGATAGCCAGCCGCTGGGCCGTGCTGGCGGGTCTGCCGGTGGCGATCTACGGGGCAATGGGTTATGGTTCTGTGCTGCTGCTGTTTGCACTGGAGGGCACCGCAATGGTCAGGAAGTATCGAGTCCAACTATGGTCTATGATCACCGTCATGTCCCTTATGGGGGTAGGATTCATCACCTGGCTCACATTGGTCCAGTGGCTGATTCTTGAGCACTTCTGCCCTTACTGCCTGTCGGCCCATGCCTTTGGCGCGATCGCCTTTCTGCTCCTGGTCTGGAAATCGCCTGCCTGGAAGATCGTCCCTCGCTCCTCGTGGCGCTTGAGCGCGCCTGCTGTTGTTGGTATCGCGGCGATGATTTCCGTACACGTTCTGACGGTCCCGGATACGACGCTTGCGGAGAGTCTATACGATCTGGAACTGCAGGCGGCGGGAACATCTGCATACAACAACGGTTCGGTGCAACTCGGGAAAAAGAAGGAAAGCAGGTTGATCAGCCTGTTGGACGGAAACATCACCTTCGACCTCTATAAGATGCCGGTACTCGGTTCGCGCGAGGCGCCTTACGTGGTGCTTGAGCTTTTCGACTACAACTGTCCCGCCTGCCGCCGCGTCTACGACAAGATGGAGGAATTCAAGCGGATTCATAAAGGGCAGGTCGTGGTCGTTCCGCTCCCTGTACCGATGGAATCAGACTGCAATCCGGCAATCAAGAGAACGCATGTGCTGTTCAAAGGCTCCTGCGAATATGCGCGCCTGGCGATGGCGGTCTGTGCTGTCGACAGCGACTTCTTTCCTGAACTGCACGATTGGATGATGGAAGGCAAGTATCCGCCCGAACTGCAGGAAGTCCGGACCCGCGCGCTCGAAACACTTGATGAAGGTGCATTGAAGAAGGCCGAGACGGGAGAGGATGTGCAGAAATGGATGGCGGATGGACTGAACATCTACAACTTCATAAACGGCAAGTCGCTCCCGAAACTGATTGCGGGTGATTCTGTGATCTCTTCCAGCGGACTCGCCGAAAAAAAGATGTACCGGGGACTGAGAGAAGCTCTGGGCATTGTGGATCCCCGGGAGTAAGCGAGGACCATGAACCGCAATCTCGTCGTCATTCTGGTTGTTGTTGCCGTGTTTCTCCTGTTGCGTCTGGCAACGAGGCGCGATTCGCGCAGTGCGGTGGCAGAGGCCCTGGAATCCGGAGCGAGAATCATCGACGTCCGAACGCCGGGGGAATTCACACAAGACCACTATGTCGGGGCGATCAACATTCCGCTGGCGGAACTGCGGGAACGTCTCGACGAACTGGGCCCCAAAGACGGTGCCATCGTTCTCTACTGCGCCACAGGACCTCGTGCATCGCTTGCCAAGCGAATGCTGAAGAGGGCGGGGTACGAGAAGACCCTCAATGCGGGTGGCCTGCGGAATATGCCGTGAGTGGTGCGCTTCGCGCTCCGATACCGGATGCCGGAGGTCGGATATGACGGGAAAATAGGTCAAAGAGGCCGGAATCCGCCCTTCCGATATTTTTTTAACAAAAAGCTGTTGACGCGCGCGTTCGTTGTTTCGTACTTTCGTAATCATGAAAGTAAGCGAACAAGAGTTGCTTCAACTTCAGGCCGAAATCTGCGGCATGATGGCCAATCCTAAAAGACTCGCGATCGTGTCGTGTCTGCATGAGGGAGAACGCAGCGTCGGTGAAATCGCCGACACGCTTGCTACTTCAATCAGCACCGTGAGCCAGCACCTGCGCCTCATGAAAGACCGCAATGTGGTCACCACGCGCCGCGTCGGCCAGACGATCTACTACCGATTGAAGAACGATAAATTTATCACCGCGTGTCAGACGATTCGGGATGTCCTTATGGATGAATTGAAGGAGCGTGCGGAGATCGCTCACACGATGAATGAGGAAGATAAGGAAGCTGCCGCGTCGTAACACGCCGCTTAAGGAGACAGATACATGACAACTGAAATCACAGACAAAGATACCTTGCTGCAGAATCTACTTTCACGCGTGGAAGCTCTGGAGGCGGACGTTTCCGGCGACAAGCTGACGCTCGGCGTTATGAGGGGCGATCTGGATTATACGATCGCGACATTCATCATCGCGCTCGGTGCGGCGGCTTACGACATGGAAGTGGATCTGTTCTTCACGTTCTGGGCCACCAGCGCATTGCGTGATCCGAAGAAGACGGCGAAGAAGGGGCTTCTCGATAAGATGTTCGGCATCATGCTGCCCCGGGGGTCGCGCAAGCTTCCTCTTTCAAAAATGCAGATGGCCGGAATGGGTCCGGTGATGATCAAGAGCGTGATGAAGATGCGCGGCGCACAGTCCCTCGAGGAACTCATGGCGCAGGCAGCGGACATGGGCATCCGCATTCACGTCTGCACGATGTCGATGGACATCATGGGCATCAAGAAAGAAGAACTGATCGACTACCCGCACATGGACTTCGTCGGAGTCGGCACGTTCGTCGACATGTTCCAGAATTCGAAGCAGTGCTGGTTTATGTAATTGAAACTGCGGAAGTGAGAAAACAGGAGAACGAAGATGACAGCAGAAGAACTCAATGCTCTGGAAATTGCGAAGGAAGTGGACGCTCGCGGAACAGCTTGTCCGGGACCGTTGCTCGAGGCCAAACGCGCCGTCGCTGACTGTCCTGTCGGGGGGATAATGGTCGTCCTTTCGTCCGACGAAGGCACGATGTCAGACATCACTCGCTGGTGCGGGAAGATCGGTCATGAGTACCTGGGCGACATAGAAGAAGCCGGCTACTGGAAGGTCTTTTTCAAGAGGGCAAAATAATGTCCGATCACGACGCTGCCGGGGGCGAGTCCCCCCGAATCCTGGTGTTCGCCACGAACAACATCTCGGATCCGGGCGTGGATTTGGCGGGTAGTGCACATATGCACTACCCGGCTTCGGTCGTGGTCATTCCCGTGCCCTGTTCAAGCGGGATTAAGCCCAAGTGGATTGCCCGCGCGCTGGACAAGGGCTTTGACGGCGTGTTTGTCGCCGCTGACGGTACAGATTGCGCGTATATGCTCGACTGCACAAAACGAACGGCGAAAGTTGTCGAAGAGGCGCAGCGCCTGATCAGGGAGCAGGGCGGGGATCCGGCCCGCGTGAAGATGGCTGCGATCTGTTCGGTCTGTGCTGAGCCCTTTGTGAGTCACATGGAGAAATTCAGCGCCGCTCTGGCAAAAATCAAGGCGGCCTGACGGAGTCTGCAATGGATTATGATGTCCTTATCATCGGAGCCGGAATCGCCGGCATGGAAGCCGCCCTGTCGCTCGGTAACATGGGATTCAAGGTTCTGCTTGTAGAGAAAGAGGCGAGCATTGGCGGGAAGATGATTCTTCTCAGCAAAGTGTTTCCGACCCTCGACTGCGCGAGTTGTATTTCCACGCCGAAGATGGCCGACGTTGCACATCATCCGAACGTCACACTGCAGGTCTACAGCGAAGTGGAGGGGGTCGACCCGCTGGCGGACGGCAGTTTCAGGGCAAAAGTTGTCAAGAAGCCGACATACGTCAACGCTGACCTCTGTACGGGCTGCGGTCTTTGCGAAACGGCTTGCACCGTTGCCGTCGCCGACGAATTCAATGCCGGTCTGGTCGCTCGCCGGGCCGCGCATATCCCTTTTCCGCAGGCAATTCCCAAGAAAGCTGTTATCGACAGACGAGGCTTCTCCCCCTGCCATCACAGTTGTCCGGCAGGAGTCAGGGCTCACGGCTACATTTCGCTGGTGCGTAGCGGGCGCTACGAAGAGGCGTTCAACCTGCATATGGAAGACGCGCCGCTGGTGGGCAGCCTTGCCCGAGCCTGTTACGCTCCCTGCGAAGAGGAATGCACGCGGGGAAGCGTCGACGGTACGATTCCGATACGCGGCATCAAGCGCTTCATGTCGGATTACTACTACGAGCGCCATCCCGAGCCGGAGTACGGTGTTCCCGAAAAGAAGAACGGCAGGAAAGTAGCTGTCATCGGTGCGGGACCGGCTGGATTGACCGCGGCGTATCAACTGGCCCGCAAGGGCTACACAGTGAAGATCTTTGAAGAAGCTCCCGAGGCGGGCGGCATGCTTCGCATTGGCATACCGTCATACCGTCTTCCAAAAGATGTGGTCGATCGGGACATCGCAAATGTAACCGCCCTTGGGGTCGAGATAGAAACGCGACACGAGATTTCCTCAATCGAACCTTTGAAGGAGCAGGGCTACGATGCCGTATTTCTCGCCGCCGGGGCGGTGGAGGCCCGTACGATGGGAGTGGAAGGCGAGGATCTCGAAGGCGTGATGGACTGCATGGAGTTTCTTCGCGAGGTCAACATTGGCCGGGCGCCGGACTTGGAAGGAAAGACGGTAATGGTGGTCGGGGGCGGCAACTCCGCGATCGACCCCGCACGTGTTGCGATTCGTCTCGGCGCCGAGAAGGTGCTTATCCAGTACCGCCGCAGCCGCGCGGAGATGCCCGCGCATTCGTGGGAAATAGAAGGCGCGGAGGAGGAAGGCGTTGAGCTTCAACTGCTCAGAGTTCCGGTGCGCTTTATCGGGAAGGACGGGAAGCTGGAGGCGGCGGAATGCATCAGTATGAAGCTGGGGGAACCGGATGAAAGCGGCCGGCGAAGCCCCGTTCCGCAGAAGGGCTCGGAAGAGATCGTACCGGTCGATCTGGTCGTTCTGGCCATTGGCTTGAAACCCTCGACATCGCCCTTCGCTCACGAACTGGAGACCAACAAGAACGGGACGCTCAAAGTAAATTCACACACGCTGGAGACGTCAGATCCGAGGGTGTTCGCCGGCGGCGACGTCGTGACCGGGCCCTCGATGATTGCGCAGGCGATCGGCCAGGGAAACCGTGCCGCACACCATATTGATATGTATTTGAGGGGAGAGGATCTTTCACTATCCCGCTTTGATCTCCCGATTCCGACCGTGGAGAAGAAGGACGTGCTCATGCGCGCCAAGTCGATCTCATTCAGGAAACCGACTGACAAGAAGGAGTTGGAACCCTCCGAACGATGCCGTTCGTTCAGCGAGATTGAACAGCCGTTTACGAAAGAGGAAATCCGCTATGGCGCGGGCCGGTGTCTCGACTGCGCTGTTTGTTCAGAGTGCGAGGCCTGCATTCGTGCGTGCCCGGTGGAGGACTGTATCCGCTTCGATATGCTGCCTGAACGACGTGAAGTGACCGTCGGTTCCGTCATAGTCGCCACGGGATATGATCTGTTCAACGTGGAGAAGAAGCCTCAGTACGGTTCCGGCAGATTGAAGAACGTCATTACCGGCATGCAGATGGATCGTCTGCTGGCGCCTACGCGGCCCTTCAATACAGTGCTGCGTCCGTCCGACGGAAAAGAGCCTGACAACATCGCGTACGTGCTGTGTACGGGGTCGCGCGACCAAACGGCCGATAACACATTGTGTTCGCGAGTCTGCTGCATGTACTCCATCAAACAGGCCCAGCTTATCATGGGCGCACTACCGCTGGCGGATATCACGATTTACTACATCGACATCCGCGCGTTTGGAAAAGGCTATGACGAGTTCTACGAGCAGGCCAAGGCCATGGGTGTCTATTTCGTGAAGGGCAAAGTGGCCAAGGTTGAAGAAGCTGAGGACGGGAACATGACCGTGTTCTATGAAGACATGGCCAACAGCGGGGGACTGAAAACGGCCACGCACGATCTGGTTGTTCTCTCGGTCGGACTGCTGCCGAACCGCGAGGCCCTGGGTCTCTTCCCTGATCAAATGCTCAAGGCGGACGATTTTCATTATGTGGCTGAAGTGGAAGAGGACATTGATCCCGGACGAACCAGCATTGCCGGGGTGTTCGTGGCCGGGACCGCTTCCGGCGCACGGGACATTCCGGACAGTATTCTTCACGCCGGCGCTGCCGCCGCCCAGGCGGCCGCATATATCGAGAATCTGGGAGTGAGATCATGAGCGAACGTAGGATAGGCGTCTATATCTGCCACTGCGGGGGAAACATCTCCGATTACGTGGACGTCAAGCAGGTCCTGGAGGGAATACGGAAGGAGCCGTGCGTAGCCATTGCCCGCACGGCCGTATTCACCTGCTCTGACGCCACACAGCAGGATATCATTAAAGATATTAAGGAGCAGAATCTGGACGGCCTGGTCGTTGCCTCCTGCTCACCCAAACTGCATCTACACACGTTCCGTTCGGTCGCCGAACGGGCGGGCATGAATCCTTACAAGTATGTTCATGTGAACATCCGTGAGCAGTGCTCATGGGTGCATCGGGACGATAAGCCGTCTGCCTCCCGCAAGGCTATTCGGCTCGTGCGCGGGGGTATTGCGAAAGCCGGCTTGATGGATCCGCTACAGTCGTTCCGAATCGAGACGATCCCGAAGGTACTTGTGATCGGGGCGGGCATTGCGGGACTCCGCGCCTCGCTCGCGCTCGCGGACCTTGGTATCGGCGTCTACTTAATTGAAAAGAAGCAGGAACCCGGCGGATGGGTGGCGGACATGAAGAGCACCTTTCCCAATCACCGCAGCGGAGCCGGCCTGATCAAGGGCCTCGTCGAGAGGGTGCATGCGCATGAAGGCATTACGTTCTTTTCGGGCGCGGAGTTGGTTGAAAAGAGCGGCAGTGTGGGGGCGTTCAAAGCCCTGATCCGGTCCGGTGATGAAGAGCCCTTCAGTGTCGATGTCGGGGCCATGATTGTTGCCACCGGATTCGACACCTATGCGGTTAAGGAAGGCGAGTACGGCTACGGCATGGAAGGCGTAGTCACACTGCCCGAGTTCAAGGCGTGGATCGATACGCAGCCCGCGGGCGAGTTAGTCTACAACGGTCGTCCGATCAAGACTATGGCCTACGTATACTGCGTGGGAAGCCGGCAGGCCGCCCAGCCTGATCTCGAGAAGCCGAATAAGTACTGCTCCCGCTTCTGCTGTTCGGCCGCGATGCACGGCGCCATTTGCGCCTCAACGCTGCAGCCCAGGGTCCGTCAGTATCACCTGTTCAGGGATGTGCGCACCTACGGCAAGTACGAAACGCTGTATGAGGATGCCAGCCGCCTGGGATCTGTCTTCCTGAAGTTTGACGGATCCGCTCCGCCGGTCGTTGAGAGCAACGGAAACGGTCTCACCGTAACCGTAAAGGATATGCTCAGCGCGGGTGAGGAACTGGAGATCGACGTCGACATGGTCGTGCTCGTGACGGGCATGGTGGCTCGCGAGAACAAGGCGCTTAACGATGTACTGAAGCTGCCCATCGGGCAGGACGGTTTCTTCAACGAGATCCATCCCAAGCTGCGACCCGTGGAAACCGTCATCGACGGCGTATTCATCGCTGGAACGTCGCAAGGTCCGAAGACGTCTTCCGAGAGCGTGGCCGCGGCACTGTCGGCCGTCTCGAAATGCGCCGCATTGCTCATGAAGGGATATGTTGAACTCGAGCCTCTTGTCGCGCAGGTGAACAGCGACCGTTGTACCGGTTGCGCGGTATGCATTGAGTCCTGCCCGTACAGCGCCATAAACATGATTGCCTGCGATACGGGCGAGGTCGCGTATGTCAACACGTCGCTCTGCAAAGGCGGCGGCGCATGTGTGCCGGTCTGTCCGGAGAACGCGATTGATGTGCTTGGCTATACCGACGATCAAATCGAATCGATGATCGATGCCATGGCTGCGGAGCCTCTGGCGGAGGGAGCCGCAACATGAGTGATGCAGGAGAAAGATATCTGGGCGAGGTCCTGCGCGACGAGATGATCATGAAGGACAGTATTCTCGCCGTGTTGGAGGAAGGCCCGAAGACCGTTCCTGAAATCGCCCTGGCTCTCAACGCGTCCGAGTATGACACCATGCTGTGGGTGATGGGCATGCGCCGCTACGAAATGGTGATTGAGGTGGGCGGGGCAAAAGGCGACGGCTACTGCCAGTACCGGGCGATTAAGGCCCACTGAATTCCGCACCTGTATTTGAAGGAGAAATAGACCATGGCCAGCAAGGTAGATCCGGGAATAGCCGAGAAAGCCCGAGTGCTCGGCGCGGGCAATCTCACGAGTTGTTTCCATTGCGGAAACTGTACCGTGGTTTGCCCATTGTCTGATGGTGATGTCAGCTTCCCGCGCAGGATTATACGGAATCTTCAACTTGGCCTGAAAGACAAGCTGATGGAGTCGCCCGAGCCGTGGCTGTGCTACTACTGCGGCGAGTGTTCGGAGACTTGTCCCCGGGGCGCTGAACCGGCGGAGTCCGTTATGGCCGCGCGGAGGTACCTGACCACGCAGTACGACGTGACCGGTCTCGCCTACAAAATGTACACCTCGAAGGCATGGGAATTCGGCGCGATTTTCGGGCTGGGATTTCTTGTGGTTCTCCTGTTTGCCCTGTTCCACGGTCCGATCGTCACCGAACGGGTTGAGCTCAACACCTTTGCGCCGGCTCATGTGATCGAGCTGATCGACTGGGGTATGGGCGCACTCCTGTCGGTGTTCCTTCTTTCAAATGTGTTTCGCATGGTCCGGCGCGTGTTGAGCGCCGAGACGACGAAGATTCCCAGGCGCCTCTATTTCACCGAATTGCTGGCGCTCCCTCTGCATTTTGCGACACAGAAGCGATGGAAGGATTGCGAAGATTCCAGAATGTGGAAGAAGCACATGCTGCTGGTCAGCGGCTACGTGACGATGTTCGTGATGATCTTCGGCTTCCTGAAGTGGTTCCAGACGGACGAGGTGCATCCGTTCTGGCATCCCCAGCGTCTCCTCGGCTACTTTGCGACGTTTGCGCTGTTGTATGTCACCGGCGACATGATTGTCGGTCGCATCAAGAAGAAGCGGCAGATGCACAAGTTCTCCCATTCCACGGACTGGCTTTTTCTCATACTCCTTTTCTTAACTGCGTTGACCGGTATTCTCATACACATATTCCGCGTCAACGGTTTCCCCATATCCACGTACACCACCTATGTCATACACATGGCCATCCTCGTTCCGATGTTGCTGATCGAGGTCCCGTTCGGAAAATGGTCGCATCTTGCCTACCGCCCGGTCATAGCCTACCTCAACCATGTGAAAAAGAAGGCGGCGGGAAGCAATATCAGCTGACGACCGGCTTTCCGACACTGGCGCGCTCTTGCGCTGCCGAACGCTGAGCGCGGAAACCACGGGCAGCGCTTGGTTGTTGCGGGCCTCGCCATTGCGGTCGTTTCGATACCACACCGGCAATATCCGCCCCTCACCTTGACAAGAGCCACTCCTGCATGAACTGTATATGATGAAAAGAGTGCTGATACTCGGAGCCGGAACGGCCGGAACGATGATGGCCAACCACCTTGCGCGCAGGCTTGATCGCAAGGACTGGTCCCTCACCATCGTCGATCAACACAAGACGCACTACTATCAGCCCGGTTTTCTCTTTATCCCGTTCGGCGTCTACGGCGAGCAGGACGTCATCAAGAGCAAACGCGAGTTCATTCCCGACGGTGTCGAGTACATCGAGCAGAAGATTGAACTCATTGAGCCGGACTCGAACAAGGTCCGTCTCGGTGACGGGACGGTTCTCGCGTACGACATACTCATTGTGGCTACGGGGTCGAAGATATTTCCGGAAGAGATCGAAGGACTCAAAGAAGACGGCTGGTTCAAGAACGTCTTTGATTTCTACACGATCGAAGGCGCCTCCGCGCTGCGGGAAGCGCTGAAGGATTTCAAAGGAGGGAAACTCGTCGTCCATCTCAGCGAGATGCCCATCAAGTGCCCTGTCGCTCCGCTCGAATTCACCTTTCTCGCCGACTGGTTTCTGCACACTCAGGGGATCAGAAACGAAACCGAACTGATCTATATCACCCCGCTGTCGGAAGCGTTTACCAAGCACAACTGTGCGGTTGTATTGAACTACCTTCTGGAGGAAAAGCGGATCCATATGGAGACCGACTTCAATGTTGAACGGGTCGATGAGACGGCTAACCGGATCATCGGCTATGACGGCCGCGAGATCGATTACGACCTGCTTGTGACAATCCCCACGAACATGGGAGATCCTGTGATCGCGCGTTCGGGAATGGGTGACGACTTGAATTTCATTCCCACTCACAAGCACAATCTGCAGTCGAAGAGTCACGAGAACGTCTTCGTCATCGGCGATGCCACTGATCTCCCGAGTTCCAAGGCCGGGTCGGTCGCGCACTTTCAGGGGGACGTTTTGACGGAGAACATTCTCAACTTCATTTCCGGGAACCCACTCAAGGACGATTTCGACGGGCATGCCAACTGTTTCATCGAATCCGGATTCGGGAAGGCCTTCCTGATCGACTTCAACTACGACATCGAGCCCGTCGAGGGGACCTTCCCCTTACCCGTGATAGGTCCGTTTTCGTTGCTCAAAGAGACGCGCGTGAATCACATGGGCAAGTTGGCGTTTCGCTGGATCTACTGGAATATTCTGCTGAAGGGGCGTCCGATGCCCGGCATCAAAACACGGATGCAAACACTTGGAAAAAGACTGCCGAAGATAGCGTGAACGGGAGGTGCATATGGCAACGCGTGAAATAGCTGGAACAACCGTTGAAGTGAACGACGAGGGTTACCTGACCAATCCTGACCAGTGGAATGAGGAGATTGCCAAAGTGATTGCCCGGGAAGAGGGCATTGGCGAGCTGACCGAAGGTCATTGGAAGGTTGTGAAATTCCTTCGGGACGACTTCAAAGAGAAGGGCGTTATGCCTACGATCCGCCGCGTCAAGAATGCGGGCGGTATACCCACCAAGGATCTCTATGAACTGTTTCCCGAGGGGCCGCTGAAGAAATCATCCAAGGTTGCCGGACTGCAGAAGCCGGCGAGTTGCATTTAGGGGGGTAGTCATGAGCGAAGAACAAGACAGGATTAAGAAAGTCTCGATCGTGTGTTCCAAGGGGTCGCTGGAGGGGATTTACCCCGCGTTGATCATGGCGAACGGCGCGCGGATGGAGGGCATCGAAGCGTCGATCTTCTTCACCTTCTTCGGCCTGTATGCGGTGCTGAAGAAGTTCAATAACAAGATCAAGATCGCGACGGTCGGCAATCCGGCCATGCGGGTTCCGGATGCCAAGGGCATGTCTTTGCCGACGATCCTGGGCGCGATTCCCGGCATGTCGGCTTTTGCCACGTCGATGATGAGCAAGGAGATGGAAAAGCTCGACATCCCGCCGATCCCCGAGTTCCTCGAGATGATTCACGATGCCGGCGGACATCTGTATGCCTGCAAGGCGACCGTCGATATGTTTCATCTGACGACGGACGACTTCTGTGACGAGGTGGAGAGGGTTCTGACGGTCGGCGAGTTCTACGAACTGTCAGCCGGCGCCCAGATCATATTCACATGACGAGGTCTTCGTCAGGCATGCCGGCCGTATAGCGAAGTTGAGTGGGCCTCTCCTTTTTCAGCATCATCGTCAAGTCGTCTCTGAAATTCTTCCTTCGTTGTTCTCTGAAGAACGGCAAAGGTGGCATCTGAGTCATCGACTCTGAGACGCATCCTATTTTTATCGATCACAGTAACAGTAGTAGTCTTCCCGTTTGTAGTAACAATCACATTGGTCCCGCGGACTTCGTACTCAGCGTGTCGCCACGCACGTCCCTGTACGGAAATGGTATCGGGCCTGAACCCAACCGCGCACCCGATTAGCCCGGTTATCTATGCTGCAGCGATCGAGTGGACTTCGCGCTCCAGGCGACGCCCCAGCTTGTCTCTCTCGACATCGAGATCGTAGGAGCCCTGCAGATTGAGCCAGAATTCGGGTGAGACGCCAAAGTACTTTCCGAGCCTGATCTCCGTATTGGCCGAAATGGCCCTGACCCCATGAACAATCTCGTTGATGCGCCGTGGCGGCACATGGATGTCCTTTGCCAGCCTATACTGACTGATCTCCATGGGCCCGAGGAACTCCTCAAGCAGCACCTCGCCGGGATGAATGGGCTGTAGTCTATTCTTACTCATAACAACGTAACCTTAATGATAGTCCACGATTTCAACCTGATGGGCATTTCCGCCTCGCCACACGAAGCAGACACGCCATTGCTTGTTTATCCGTCCCGGCAAGAAAAGCCACGCCCCCCCGCTGACTCTCCCGGCTGCCCGATTAGCGATGCCATGCTCTGAGTACCAGCATCACCCGAACAGCGGGATACTGAAGTTGATAGTGCGCCTCTTTCGGCATTTGGGACACGTTGCGTCGTAGGGAAGGATATTCCCGTCCAAGCGCAGACGGTTTGTGTCCAGTTGCCTATCACAGTCCCGACACTGAAGGCTATCCATAATCATGTCTGCTTCCCGAGCATGGGACAAAGGAATGGGATCGGGCGCATTCAGGGTTTCAGTTCGAACCCTCTCGCCACCGAAGTAGTTTACGAGCTCTACATTCAGAAGTGGCGGTGCTGTGGAGGTTGGTACTCGAACTGGAGTCTCGGCCGGCTGGGAAGGCGTACCTGCGCAAGAAAAGGTGAAGTACGAGCCCACCAACATGAAGACCCCCATACCAAGATAGCCAACAGCCAGGCCCGAATTCGATTCGTCCAGCAGGTGCAGGCAATCCAAGATACCAAGTGCCACGAAAACAAGACCGCCCGTTCCTGTCGCGATACCCCAAAACCAGTCCGAGACCTTCATACTCTCTTGCTCCAGTCTGTGCTGAACCTGTGGTGTACACGCCCAGCATGGGCGTGAACTTATAGGGTTCAAGTCCCTTGTAGGAGGATCATAAAGATAACCACTAGCCCGAGGCAAGGGTGGAAGGGTGACCGACCGCCTGAAGGAAACCAGGAGGCAAGACTGTGAGACGACGAACAGAAACATGATAGAAGGCCTGGTCCATGGGGTGAGTTGGCGCCACACAACGAAGCCCTCGATCCGATGGAAGGGGTAAATCACGTCCCGACCTCCACGGGGGAGTTGGGATGCAGTGGAAGTTCATGTTCTTATCTGGGGAGGTCTCGCTCCTCACAGCGGTGCGCCATTCACGAGGCCCGCGTACGATAGCGGGTGGGCGAATATCCCGGGTGCCTGATCCCAGTTCTTTGGAACTGGTCCATAACGTTGGGGGCACCGTCGAGGACTACGTAGTCGACTTGCAGCTCAAGGCTGGAGGTTGGGGCATAAACAACCTTTACACTGGGTATGATCGCGACGACTTAGAACACCGCGGCAGCTGGTACCGAAAACTGCTTAGCCTTCTTGATGTCGGCGAAGGCTGGCACCCCCTAGGGGAATCGAACCCCTGTTTCCAGGATGAGAACCTGGCGTCCTAGGCCACTAGACGAAGGGGGCAAGGACGGAAACCTGAATGCTGAATCCTGAAACCTGAAACCTGAAACCTGAGTCTCAGAGATCGCAATACAGCGAGGGACTATAAGGAATAACGGTTAGGCGTCAATACCGAAGCGCGGCTGTACCAGTTCGTCCCTTGCGTCCGCAAGGCCGATCGCCGTGATGTTCCCGGAGAGGGGAAAGCGGTCGGCGCCGGGGTGAACGAGATAGAGGTGATCCAGCTTGAGATCCGTCAGTGCCGCATGCATGGACTTGGTGGTGGCCGGAGCGCTGGTGTACTTGAACTCGATACCGAGCCTGCGCGTGCCGGACATCAGGCAGAGGTCCAGTTCGGCGCCGGCATGGGTAGCCCAGAAACAGGCGTTCCGGTCGCCGGTCGAGGCGAGGACCTGTTCCAGCGCAAAGCCTTCCCACGATGCGCCGAGTTTCGGATGGCTCTCAAGCTGATCCATGCGTTCAAGGTCGAGAAGGGCGTGCAGCAGACCACTGTCGCGGATATAGACCTTGGGCGACTTGACAAGGCGCTTGCCCACATTCTCGAACCAGGGCGGCAAGGCGCGAACCAGTAAAGCTCCGCACATGAGATCGAGGTAGCGCTTTATCGTTGTGTGGGCCAGTTGAAGAGAGCGGCCGAGTTCTGAAGCGTTCCAGGTCTGGCCGTGATAATGGGCCAGCATCGTAAGGAAGCGCCTGACCGTAACAGGAGGAAGATCTATGCCGAGCAAAGCCAGATCGCGTTCAATGAACGCCTGCAGGAAGGACTGCCTCCACTTCATGCTGTCCAACTCGTTTGCCGCCAGGTAGGACAACGGGAAGCCCCCTCTCAACCACGCCCTTCGCTGATTCTCCGCGCCCACCTCGTCGAGAGTAAACCCGCGCATTTCAATGAATTCAATTCTTCCGGCCAGGCTCTCCGAAGCATTTCGAATGAGTAGCGGAGAAGCGCTTCCCAGGAGAAGGAACTTCGCAGGAAGGGGATCGCGATCCAACAGAACCCGCAGGAGCGGCATCAGGTCGGGCCTGCGCTGGATCTCGTCGATTACGACCAGTCCGCGCAATCCCTCCAGGGCCAGTTTGGGGTCGAGCAGCCGGGCTTCCGAGGCAGGATCTTCCAGATCGAAGAATGTCGATGTGTCTGCGAGGGCGGCGATTTCCCTGGCCAATGTGCTCTTTCCGCATTGACGCGGCCCTATCAACCCCACGCTGCGACTTCGCTTCAACGCGGAGCCTATTTCCTCAATCAGTCCCTGTCTTTGAATATGCATCATTGAAATATGAGCGCAATGCTATCAATATTCAAGTATAATTACGACCGTTCCTGCGGTTTTAATCTGAAAGAAGAGGGTGTCATGAAGCACCGAGCGCTTGTCTCCAAAGTATCTCATAGGCACCTTGCGCAGCTTCCCCTTTCCTATGACTTGTTGAGTTCACTGGCGATGAACTGCGCGAAGGGGGTTATCTCGCCGGTGGTTGACGCGCCTTCGAGCGCCAGCATGTATTCATTCCTCCGCGCTACGGGAATAACTGTCCACGGATAGCCACCAGATGCCAGCATGACGTTCATGAGGAATCTCGCCAATCGCCCGTTTCCATCTACATACGGGTGGATGAAGACGAATATGAAGTGTCCGAGGACAGCCCGCACGGCGGCGCTCTGTTCCTTTGTCAGAAGATCAAGAAGGGCGTTCATGCAGTCGCTGACTGCGTGATGGGGCGGGGGTACGTGCATCGAGCCCTTAATATACACGGGGATCTTTCTATAACCGATGAGGTCGACATCCCGGAGCAGACCCGCGTCGACCGATGCCGAGAAGAGCGCTCGATACCAGTTGTGGAGGTGCTCGGCAACAGTCAGCCCCGGCGATGCCCCGGCAAGAACCTCTCTGATGCTCTCCTCGACCAGTTTGAAGGCTCGGTTGTAGCCTTTGGCCGCCATCGCCGCGGTCTGCGAGCGGTCCTCTGGATTTGCGTCCGGATTCCACTCTCCGGAACGCATGCGCGCGATCAGTTCCGGCGTCACGTGGTAGCCCTCGATCGACAACGAGTTGTAAGCATCGTTTTCATACTGCTCTTCGGTGACTGCCAGGTAGTCAGCGGGGGTTGGCGGTATTTCCGGTGCGGGAGGGATGATCTCGATGACCTTTTCCCGCATGTTGCTCCACATGACGCGCAGACGCGCGGGAAAGGGAGATATTATCCGCCGTTCCTCAATCCCGGATACGTATTCCGGCGTGAACGGATTAACGGGATTAACGGAGAAACCGGAAGCCTCCATATCGTCAGCTATTGTCCGAGCAAAAGAGTTGAGACCGATATGCTCGCAGGCCCCGATGATTCTATCTGCTGCGGCTACATGTCCGCCCCTGACGAGGACAAGAGAGAGGTCGGAAGGCGCGGTGACCATCCGCAGGGCGATATCCGCCGCACCGGACCGGCTCGCGAAGAACTGAGGCTGGAGCCGGGCAAGCGCCATGGGGAGGGACATGATGCGGAGCCCGTGTACGGTGACAGCGATCTCATCATCACCGGGGATATTCTCGGGATCCTGATACGTGACCAGCGAGGTGCCGTGTGGAAGCTCTATGATTGACTGCCCCCCCCTGGCCGTGATGACCGCTATCTGCTTCGGAACGGTGGTCGCCTCCAAGTGCAGTTCCATGGAGCTGTTGGCGCCAAGACAGTACTTACGACCGAAGCGATCCTCGAGGTAATAGGCCACGAAACTCCAGTAGGACGCGAACCAGGCAGTGCTTTCGCCATCTTCTGCATCCGGTGTCGTCAGCAGGTTCCAGCCTTTGATGATCGCGTGAAGATAGCCGTTCTTCAGAAGGCGTTCGCGATCGGTGCGGCTTAAGTCCCCACTGCGAACAATGCCGCTGTGTGCGAACTTAGTTGCTCGCTCCAGTGATTCAGCAATCAATTCTGAACGGTCGACAGCCATGATATCCGCAGTTATTACTCTGTTATTGTGATATTAAGTCACTCTGTAATGATGTCAACATATAACTCTGTTATTATGCTTTAAAGCCCGCTTCCAATGGGATATGTGAGCGCTATTCCTCGAAATTCTACGCATTATGGCAGGCGGAGCTGGTAGAAGACGTTGGTGGCGGGGGCGTTGGTGTCTGTAAATGACAAGTTCCATTGAGTTGTGCCGGAGGTCTGCTGGTCGGCCATATTCCACGTGTTGCTGAGAGACCCCGTCTGGCGATAGACCCTGAAGGTGGTGTCCGGGACGGTGTACCAGTCGAGCCTCATCTGCTTGCCGGCGGTCTGTCCGAAGGACACGACGGAGAACGCTCTCTCAGGTGAAAGAATGTCGTACACGCCATCCATCGCGGTATCGCGTATGCGTCCCACGGGAATGGCCAGGAATTCCTCCGGCTCAAGATCGTCGTTCACCACGGTGGGGGCGGGGGCCTGCGCGTTGATCCTGCCCCAGTTCGGGTCGCTTCCGCTTTCATCATGGGTCTCGTAAGCGATTGCGGCAACGTAGACCGTGTCAGGAACAGACCCGAATTCCTGGACCATATCGATACTGCCTTCCATCTGAAGACTGTTGACCGGCGCCTTGAAGAGGGTCGTGTCGCCGCTCGTGTTGAACCAACCTGCGTAATCGCTGCTTTCCTCCCCGGCGAGAAAGGGTTTGTTACCCGGAATGGCGATCTTGCCGCGCTTCGCCCACGGTGCATCCGTCATCGCGGAAGCCAGAAGAACATCTGAGATCATAATATGATGATCGCTGCCGAATCCCGCACTCCAGCTTCCCGGCGACCATGTCGAGACATAGAGTCGGTTGCCCCGGACCGCGGCGAAGATGCGCATGCCTGGATCAGACAGCAGGTAATTAAAGAAGTCAGGTTCCCCATCCATAACAAACTCGTCGGCATCCAATGTGGTGATGATGGCGGGTTCAGAGAGGCCGCTGGATCCGTACTGATTCGTTGCGCTGACCCGGTAAGTATAAACAGTCGCCGGCGTGAGACCCGTGTCGATGATCGCGATGCTCTCCGTGTTCACAATGAACGAACCGTCGCGGAAGACGTTATAAGCATCAACGCCAAGGCCAGGCTGCCAGCGCAGTTCCAGCTGAGATCCCGAGATGCGGCGAAGAGAGAGTCCGACGGGCGCGGAGGGAGGTTGCTGCTGATCTCCGAAGCCGAACAGCGTATAGCCGCCGAGACTGTTGTAGTCGGAATAGCCGCCGTCGCCAAGCACAGGAGCCTTCCCGGTTCCCGATACGGCGAGATAGACCGTCTGACTGCTGACGAGCGTGAAGCCGGCTGCGG
>JAHIZV010000034.1 GCA_018814445.1 Verrucomicrobiota bacterium
CAACAAGTATGGCGCTATGCAAAACTGGGCATTACCAATCGCAGTAGCGATGGAAAGCCCTTGGGGTTTAAGCGATTGGACCGCAATGGAAACTCCGAGCTCAAAGCCATGAGCTACTGGGCATGGAAGGGTTCATTGTGGAAGAAGGATCAAACCAATGAAGTGCGACGTTTCTACGAACGCTCGTTGGCCCGAACGCACAACAAAGTGCACGCCCGTTTGAACACGCAACGTAAAATACTCTCCACGATGTGGGGACTGTGGAAGCGAAAGGAGTCCTATCGACCGGAACTGTTTTGCCCGTCCGACGTGTTGGAGGTCATAGCACAGTAATGCGCCAACGCCTCCATCCCAACTTGTGTGCGCAAGCCGGGTTCGTCGGGTCCGGGTTGCCGGGGAAGTCTCCATTCTTGGGGTCTAGATCAACCGCTTTGCGGATAGAATCTCCAGGCCTGCATAGATCCTCGGCTTTTACACCCCATACGACTATAGACCTTCTCTCGAAGGAAGAGTCTCCTATGTGTGCCTGGAAATATACCGATCCCGCACGGTCGTGTTGACCCGGTTACCTGATTCGACTCGCTCACAAAAGGAAAATGGATGGAAACACTGACGCGCCTGGGTTATGTCGAGGATGTCCTGCAAAATCAATCGGTTGGTTTTGCGGAGTTGCACTACTGTGCCTTGACTTCACTTTTCATGTGTGACCCCTTCCTCGGGCGGACAGCGTCGCTGCGACGGTGGCGGCGAAGGTGGTGAGTAGAAGGATCGTCAGGACCCGAACGTCTGCCCTGCCCATCAACAGCTTGAGTCTTGCTCTCATGGCTCCCTGACCTCCTCGATCTTTATCGCCAAGAAGTTATCAGATTGATGCCGCCATGGCGAGCCCCTCGCGAAACAGCGTCAATGGTCGGGGGGAGGAGGTGGGCGGTACAGGACTTGAGCCTGTGACCTCCTCGGTGTGAACGAGGCGCTCTAGCCAACTGAGCTAACCGCCCATTTGCGTTCGGTTCGACGCAGAACCGATGCAAAAGAGGTCCGCAAATGGTCCCGTGGGGACACGGGTCTAAATTGTCTCGTTGATGCCGATTCGCTTAAACGCAATCGTATCAGCACCTTATCTGTCCTCGCACTTCCCTGCTCGGCCGCCATGTGCGCTGTCGTGTGAAGGAAAAAGGCTATCGACGAAGGCGTACAGATTGACGGCTACTTCCACTGGTCGCTGATGGATAACTTCGAGTGGGCGGAAGGCTACAACAAACGCCTCGGACTCATCCACGTGGACTACGAAACGCAGAAGCGTCCTCTCAAAGATTCCGCACACTGGTACCGCGGGATCATCGAGTCGAACGGAGCGGGATTACACGACGTGTAAAAACACTTACCTGCAAAACGACACGGTGACTTCATGTACGTCATGATCATCGAAAGCGGGAAGGGTCGAGCCGCTTTCCTTGCCGTCGACCATGATCTTAGTCGGTGTCTCGACGGAGCGGAAGAAGCCGCGGGGCTTCTCGATCCGGATGCGATAGTGGCCTGCGGGAACGCGCAGTTCGATCGCACAGGTTTCCCACTCTCGGGGAAGAATAGGGTCAATGACGACCTGTCCATCGCTGAACGAAACGCCCAGGGATGAAATCCAGGCCAGCCACATCCATGGCGCCGTCCCGCTGACCAATGGTCCGACATGTTCACCCGTGGCGGGATTGGTGTACTGCGTGCAGAAGCGGGGATTGCCGGCGAATTTGAAGGGGGCGTCAAACGTTCTGAATGGCGCGGCCAGCTGAAGGACGTCCCATGCGAGATCCGCGAGGCTTTCTGCCAAGTGTGGGTCGGTGACTTCGCGTGCGGCTTTGATAAAGGCAGACGCGGCCATCATGTTCGCGTGCTTGAACACCCCGCCATTTTCCCGGTCTCCGTACGAGTAGTCGCCCGAGCCTTCGCGCGGCATCAAGGCCCGAAAGTCCACAGGCGACGAGAGTCTCAGGCCGACATGAGTGCGCAACGCTCTTCTTACGCGACCAAGCATGATGCCGATCTGTTCTTCGTTGGCCACGTTGCTGAGAACAGCCCATGCGAAACTGTTGAGAAAATATGTGCCCGGAAGTGAGGTGTCGCCGGACATGCCGTCGCCCTGGCCTCCCAGGTACGTGATGTTGCCGCCGTTCTTGCGATTGATGAGGGCGCGCGCAAAGAAGTCTTCCTTCCATGTGTCATCGAGACGTGTGCGCAGCTCCTCGCCGAAGTGGGTCCACTCCTGTTCTGCCGCAGTATCGCCGAGTAGTCGCGCGAAGCGCACCAGGTGCGCGCGAGCGGTTTCAAGAAGGAATCCGTTCATCACGCTTTCCGAGAAATCAGAATCGAGTGGATCCCCCTCCTTGATGGTGCCCGCCGCGATCTGATCACTATACAAAGCCATCTTGTCCGGTCCGCTGATGCCGCCTCCATCGAGATTCAGCGTGTCGTTCCAATCCGCGAAGTCGATAAGGGGCAATCCATGGCGTCCGACCGAGATTCTGCCGCAGTAGTGGAGTATCGCTTTGAGCGTGTCGCAAAGAGTGCGCTCTCCGTCCCCGTCAGCGACAGGCCACGACGCCTGAAGAATCGATGTATCACCCACCAAATCAATAAAACGGGACACTGCTTGAAATAACCATAGTGGATCGTCGGAATAGGTGCCGGGTCCATGGCCTTCCCAATAGAACTGATGGTTCGCGTAACCATCCCGGTACACGTGAGATGCCCATACTCCAATTAGGTCGCGGGCGTGCTCGATCCGGCCCGAAGAAACCTCGAAAGGAAGTGCCGCGAAGAGGTCCTGAATCTCGCGGAAGCCGATTCGGCGGTATCCTTTCTGGGTGAGTCCAAACGAGCGGGACACATAGGTCTGGTAGCGTATCTGAAAGGGAAGATGAACGTTAATCAACCGGTTCAGATTCTCGTCGGGCGTGGTGACCTGGACTGCTTTTGCATAGTCGTTCTGAGTAGTCACGATCTGCTTGAGGGCATTGTTCAGCCAGGCCGGATCGGAAAGCCGCGAGATGATCGGCTGTATCCGCTGCACGAGCTTTTCCTCGGTCACGGACCCGTCTTCGTGTCGGGAGAGCAGTCCGTTGAGCGAGTGACATTCGGCATGATCTCCGGGTGCAATGCGAAAGGCGTGACGAACGGAGAAGAAAGCGGGCCCCTTCTTCGGGATGCCCGCACTGACGGCGAGGAGATGCTCGGGCTGTTCAAGTGTTCCGTTTCCTATGAAGCCGCGATAGTCGAGATTGTACCCGCTGGGACCCAGCGCGGTTCCGCTCGAATCAAAAGACTGCGACAGGTGGAAAGACTGATCTTCAGAGCCCCAGGCAGGCGTGTAACGCGGAGCCACGACGAGGTATTTTCCGCTGTCATCAACAAGCACTCGGGGCTCAACAGTTACGCACGTGTAGATGACATCGACGGTAAGTGCCTCAGGACGGGGGTAGCCGAACATGCCCGTGAGCACAAGCTCAAGTGTGCGTTCTTCAGAGCCGCGATTCTCTATGCGAATATGCTGGGCGTCGAGTCCGCATGATACTTCCGCATCAGACGAAGGCATGAAGATGGACCTGCGGACAGCGAGTCCGTCAGGAGTTTCGTAGGCAATCTCCGTCACGTTTGCGCCATGCCGAGTCCGGACCTTGGTGTCTGTTTCGGGAGCGGCCGAGTAGAGAATCCGGCGGCCGTTCTCCGTAAGATAGAACTGCCGGTTCGCGGGGAATCCGTTTTCTTCCGGAACAAGATCCCAGCGGGTTGCGAGAATCTGCCGGTCGGCATGAAAGCGACTGCTTCCTCCTCCCCACTGATCGACCACGGCCTTCGGTGTGGTCAGTAGAGGATCCGGGAGGCCGGTGCGATCACCGACCAACAGGTTCGCCCGGAAGTGAGTGCCCGGCGATGGGGATCGGGGATCGAATACATGGGTTCCGTCCTGGTCCATGTCGCCCGCCCAGGTTTCGCTGATGGAGAGGATATGCGCGAGCAGGTTCTTGATATCGTCAGGAAGAGGAATATTTGTGAATACAGCGTCCTCGTGCGAAGTGTACGTGAAACTTGAGCCATTGAAGATTATGAGGCCGTCGGCTTTCGGGAGCGTGTTCCGAAAAGCGATCCACACGGGGTTCGACAGCAGGGCGCGGACAACGGGGCGTTTCTTTGACAGGCCGGCCCAGCCGAGAACGCAAGCATCACCGGGATCAAGAAACTCAGCATCAACGGCCATCGGCACGTCGCGCGATGGAGCATATCGAACGCGAATGACTTCTTCGGCCCGGTCTTGTGCGAGTCGGAAAACTCGTGAGGTCAGTTGCATTTTCTTGCGTGAAGGGCGCTAACGGGCGGCCTTGATAAGCTCTACATCGTCCATGTATGCGGCGCCCGATCCGTTGTCTTCGTGCTGTTCGAGAAGCAGGACCACGCGCAATTTCGCGGCACCCTCAGGTGCGCGAATGCCGGCGATCTTCAGCGGCTGATACATGTCAGCCTTGCTGTCCGACGTGAGACGGGATTTTGATTCTGCCGTCGCGAGCTGTTCTCCTGCGTCGTTGTAGAATTCGATCTTAATGAAGGCGCAGGTCTCGCCCTGGAGCGCATCATTGGAATTGTGCCGGGCCATAACCTGAACGGCATAGATGGCGCCGGGATCGGCAGGTACATCCTGACTCACACCCGACCAATTCATCGCTCCGCTGAAATTCCCGAACAGCTTCGCGGCGAACTCCCCCGTATGGGGCGTATTGCCCTCGCGAAAAGCATTTCCGAAAGCGATGTAAGACGTCGAGAAACCTGACTCAGAGGAGCCCTCGAAGCTGGAATCGGTCAGAATATTCTCCGCGGCAGAACCAGAGAGGGCGGCCACAAAGAAAAGACATAGGGCAAATGCGAATCTATTCATGCTGAAGACTCCCTTCTGCAATTTGACTGCGAGCACAAACAGGTAGTTTCGATCATGCACCGGAAAAAAGACAGGGCGGGAATTGCGTGTTTTCGTGACAGAATTGCGCAGAAATTGATTTCAAGCACATTACTCCGCAATAAATCGAGCAGAGAATTATCACCCCCGATACACTTCATCATGTGAACCGACGTCGAGCAGGACAACCTCATCTTTCACAATGCGCAGGATGAGGACGATGCGATAGGCATAGGTCAGGCTTACGGCGTGCTTGTCGCGGTGCTTTCCTTTCAGGCGGTGGAGACGAAGGCTCGGGTCTTGCGGGTCCAACTCGAGCTTCTTCAAAACGTCTTCGAATAATCCGACAAGATTCCGATGGCGACGGAGGAACTTCCGTGCCGTTCGTTCAAAGGTGTGAGTCCAGACAAGCGTTAGGCGAGCCACGGGGTCATCCTTCGGAAGTCAGTTGCTTTATGAGCTTCTTCGCGCTGCCACGTCGGACCCGACCATCGGTGAGATCGGATGTGGATGCAGCCAATCGAGCTTCCGCAAGGTCATCCATAAGCTCCTGGTAGTCGTTCTCTGACATTACGACGTACTGAGCTCGATTACTTCGAACGACATGGACGGGGCCATCATCGAGGATTTCGTCCACAGCAGTGATTCCTCGGCGCTTGATTTCCTGTGCGGGTATAGTGCTCATAGTGATACCTTTTTAAGTACTGAATATAGCACTAGAATACCTGGGCGATGCTGGGCTGTCAAGCAGGAGCCAGAGATTACGATCAGGATCACGAGCAAGATTAGGAAGAAGGATTTCTCCCATACCCCCACACTCCCATACGAAGCGTCAGCTCCTCTGACGCACGGCTTCGTACAGGAGGATCGTAGCGGCGGCGGAGACGTTCAGGGAGTCGGCTTTGCCCAGCATGGGGATGCGGACCTTCTGGTTGGCGGCGTTAAGCCACTCGTCTGTCAGGCCCTTCTGTTCCTCGCCCATGACGATGGCGACGGAGCCTGCCAGATCTGTATCAGAGTAGAGGGTGTCGGCGTCCGGTGTGGCGGCCAGGATTGATATGTCCCGGCGTTTGAGCCATGCAACGGTCTCTTCTGACGATGCTTCCGCGACGGGTACTGTGAAGAGTGTTCCGGTGCTCGCGCGGACTATGTTCGGGTTGTTGATGTCGGTGCATTGATCGCAGACGATGACGGCGTCGACCCCTGCCCCGTCAGCGGTCCGCAGCATGGTTCCCAGGTTGCCGGGCTTCTCGATGTGCTCCACAACGAGCAGAAGAGGTCGCTCCGGAAGATGCAGCTCGTTCAGCCCGCAACCGACCAGTTCAGCCAGCACCAGCAGTCCGTTCGGGCGTTCGCGGTAGGCGATCTTGCGAAACACATGTTCTTCGCACTCGAGCAGTTCAGCGTCTGCATCGCCACAGCGGGCGACGAGGTCTCTGGCCGAATCATCCTCGTACAGGCCGGGGCAGTAGAAGATCGCCGCAGGTTTGCGTCCGCTGTCGAGGAACCTGCTGATCTCGCGGTATCCCTCCACAATCAGCAGGCCCGTCTCATTCCGGTGAGACCGCCGCCGGAGTTTGACGACTTCTTTGACGCGGGGATTCTGGAGACTGGTCAGGAGCATGGCGGAGATGGTTGATGGCTGATGGTTAATGGTTGGACGGTTCCACACAGCATTGACGCGCTCTTTCGTTCGACTAAACTCAACATTAGGGATACATTGAATGTCTCAAGTATACGACATGAAAACAACTGCGATCATCCTGGTTTTGTGTGTGGCGGCGGCGTCTTTTGTGTCTGCGGCGCCCACGGGTTTTGATCGATATCAGATCATCATCGATAAGAAACCGTTCGGCAAACCGCCTCCCCCTCCGGCCGTTCCGACAAAGCCGTTCAATCCCGCCGATTCCTTTGCGAAGTCTCTTCGCATGAGCGCGGTGATCGAATTGGATGACGGTACGATGAAAGTCGGCATTATTGATCTTCAGACCAAGGCTAGCTTCTACCTTGCTGAGGGTGAGGCGGAAGAAGGGATCGAACTTGTTTCTGCAAGCTGGGATGATGAAGAAGCGGTTGTGCGCAAAGGATCGGAAATGGCTCTGATCAAACTGCAGTCCGGTGAGATCACGGCTATCACTGAAGCGGAACATCAGGACCGGATGAGCCAGCGTCGTCAGTCCTACGCTGACCGCCGGGCCGCGAGGCAGTCACGGCGGCCCACGCCAACCACTCAGCCCGCACCCGAGCCGAAGTACTCGGGCGACGAGCTGACCAAACATCTGCAGGAATACCAGATGGAAGTCATCCGGCAGGGACTCCCGCCTCTTCCCATCCCGCTGACACAGGAGATGGATGATCAGCTTGTGACCGAGGGCGTACTTCCGCCGACGGAATAACACAGCCGCTAATGACACGTGAAGATCCACATTCCCCCCGAAGTTCATTGCGGCGCGCATGATCATCACGCTAAAATCCCGGGGTTCCTAATCCAAGTCTAACATTCTGCGCATAACAGGCCGTGTGGGATGAGTTCTCACGTCCAGCAAAGAGAAAGCCAAGGTGTTGAAATGGCCAAGAAATCCGCGAAGGATTGCTTTATAGGATTTGATCTGGGCGGAACGAAAATGATGGCCGTCGTCTACGATGGGACATTTAATGTTCTCGGTCGCAGAAAGAGAAAGACGAAGGGCGCCGAAGGCGTGGAGTCGGGTCTTACAAGAGTGTCCCGTACGATCGAAGAGGCGCTTGAGGACGCGGATATCTCCGCAGATCAGATTACGGGCATTGGCGTCGGGTGTCCCGGCCCGCTGGATCTCGATAAGGGGATCATGATCGACACCCCGAATCTCGGATGGAAGAACGTCAAGCTGGCACAGCGCCTCAAGGACGAGTTCGGATGTCCCGCCGTGATCGCCAACGATGTCGACGCCGGCGTATATGGCGAATACCGTTTTGGTGCGGCGAAAAAATCCCGCTGTGTGGTCGGCGTCTTTCCTGGAACAGGCATCGGCGGGGGATGCGTCTATGAAGGGCGGTTGATTCGCGGCAAAGTGGGATCCTGTTTTGAGGTCGGGCATATGCAGGTCGTGCCGGACGGCCCGCTTTGCGGTTGCGGAAAACGCGGATGTCTTGAGGCGGTAGCAAGCCGACTGGCGATTTCTTCGGCCTGTGTAGCCGCGGCATACAGGGGCGACGCCCCTCACCTGCGGGCTGCGGTTGGCACGGACATTTCAAAGATACGGAGCGGTACCATTGCCTCGTGCGTACAGGCGGGCGACAACACGGTTGAGCGGATCATACGAAACGCCGCAGGCTGGATAGGCATCGGAGTTGCCAACATCGTGAACCTGATCTGCCCTGACACGATCGTGCTTGGCGGCGGACTCGTTGAAGCGCTTCCCGGTCTCTTTCTGGAAGAGGTAGAGAAATCAGCGCGTGAACGGGTAATGCCCGCCTATGCGGACACGTTCAAGGTTGCCGTAGCGGAACTTGGTGACGATTCGACCGCGATGGGCGCGGCCGGCTGGGCTCAACACACACTTCAAGGCAATGACTAAGCAAGATCAGAAGATGAACACTCGCCCGGATGCGGTCGATTCAAAAGTGAAGCTGTTCGCGGTGATAGACATAGGAACCACTTCTGTCCGTATGGCTATCGCCCAGGTGGACGAAGCGGGTACAGTCCACCAGCTTGAATCGGTCAGCCAGGGGGTCGAACTGGGCAAGGACACGTTCACCCGGGGTGATATTTCGAAGGCGACAACCGAAGAATGCGTGGAAGTGCTTTCGAGTTTCAAACGCCTGCTGGAAGAATACCAGGTTATCTCGGAACAGCAGATTCATGCCGTGGCGACGAGCGCTGTGAGGGAGGCGGGAAACAGGCAGGCCTTCCTGGACCGCATATACGTGGCCACGGGTATCAACGTCGAACCTATCGATGAAGCGGAAGTGAACAGGTACACGTACCTGAGCATTCTTCCGCTTATCGAAAGGACGCCTTCGCTTAAGAAGTCGAATACGCTCATTGCGGAAGTCGGCGGAGGCAGCACGGAATTCCTTGCGCTTCACGAAGGCCAGGTGGTTGCGGCTCAATCTCATCGGCTCGGGTCGCTCCGCATGCGTGAGATGCTGGAAGACTTCCGCGCGCCTGCCGTGAGGGAGCGCGCGATCCTGGAAGAGCATATACGGCGTACGGTTAATCAGGTAGCCGTGGAGATGGGTGCAAAGAGGGGCATGTCCCTCCTGGCCCTCGGCGGTGAAGCCCGTTTTGCCGCGCGTGAACTGATGCCGAAGTGGGATCAGAAGTCGGTTGCAAGAGTCTCGGTCGAGAAGTTTCGCATTCTCACGGAGAAGATACTGAAGCTGTCTGTCGACGAAATCGTCAGCCGTTATCACCTCGACTATCCTTCGGCCGAAACGCTTGGACCCGCCTTGCTGAGCTATCTGCGCCTGGCGGAAACGTTCAAACGTAAGTTCGTGAAAGTGGCGGCAGTCACCCTGCGAGACGGCTTACTCGCGGAGATGGCGTCGCAGGACTATTGGATTCAGCAGTCGCGCCAGCAAATCATTCATTCGGCGTTGGAGCTAGGGCGCAAATATCAGTTCGACGAAGCTCACGCACAGAACGTGGCGAGCCATTGCCAGCAGTTGTTCGAGGCGCTCAAGAGCTACCATGGTTTCTCGACGCGGCACGAACTGATCCTGACGGTCTCCGCCCTTCTCCATGAGATCGGACTGTTCGTCAGCAACCGGAGCCATCACAAACATTCGCTTTATCTCATCAAGAACAGCAGCCTTTTCGGTCTCGG
>JAHIZV010000035.1 GCA_018814445.1 Verrucomicrobiota bacterium
GACACATTTTGTGACGGATGAGAACAAGCCAGGTCCGAAGTACAAAGCGCGTGATCTGATGCGCTGGATGGCGGAAGGAACATGGGTTTGCGGCGACCCCGGCGTTCAGTATGAGGGCACAATCCAGAAGTGGCATACGTCGAAGAACTCCGCGCCGATCAACTCCAGCAATCCGTGTAGTGAGTACATGTTCGTCGATGACAGTGCATGCAACCTGGCTTCGTTGAACCTTATGAAGTTCATGCGCAAAGACGGCTCGTTTGACGTCGAACGTTTCCGCGCGGCGGTTGAGGTCTTCATCACCGCGCAGGAAATCATCGTCGACAACGCGAGTTATCCGACTGAGCGAATTGCACAGAACAGTCATCTGTACCGTCCTCTAGGACTCGGCTATGCGAATCTCGGGTCCCTGCTGATGGCGTGCGGACATCCGTACGACAGCGATGAGGGACGCGGACTTGCCGGCGCGATCACGGCGATCATGCATAACCACGCGTACGCACATTCCGCGAAACTGGCTGAGATTCACGGCCCGTTCGAAGGTTATGAGAAGAATGCGGCGCCGATGCTCGAAGTTATGCAGATGCACCGGGACGCCGTCGAGAAGATCGATGCCAGTTGTCCTTCGTATCTTGTGGATGCAGCGCGTGAATCCGGCGAACTCGCCTTGAAACGCGGTCGTCAGCATGGCTACCGGAACGCGCAGGTCACTGTCCTAGCGCCGACGGGAACGATCGGCTTTATGATGGATTGCGATACGACTGGCGTAGAGCCCGATATCGCGCTCGTGAAGTACAAACTGCTGGCCGGCGGCGGTATGTTGAAGATCGTGAATCGAACGGTCCAGCCCGCGCTTCGCAAACTCGGTTATGTCGACAAGGAGATCGCGGACATCATCAAGTATATTGATGAAAACGACACCATTGAGGGCGCGCCGGGTCTGAAGGATGAGCATCTGTCGGTGTTCGACTGTGCGTTCAAACCGAAGAACGGCGAGCGCTATATTCCTTATCTTGCTCACGTGGATATGATGGCCGCGGTACAGCCCTTCCTTTCCGGAGCGATCAGCAAGACGGTCAATATGCCCGAACAGGCGACCGTTGAAGAGATCATGCAGACCTATATTGCCGGATGGAAAAAGGGATTGAAGGCGTTGGCGATCTATCGGGACGGATGCAAGCGCAGTCAGCCCGTTAACACCGGTAAGAGCGATGATAAGGCCAAGGCGAAGGCCAGCGGCGGCAACGGGTCAAAACCGCGACCTCTCCGCAAACGGCTTCCCGCCACTCGCAGTTCGGTCACGCACAAGTTCGACCTCGCGGGACATGAGGGCTATCTCACCGTCGGGTTATATGATGACGGAATGCCGGGCGAGCTGTTCATCACGATGGCCAAAGAGGGAAGAACCATCGGCGGCATCATGGACTGTTTCGGCACGGCGATTTCCGTCTGTCTGCAGTACGGAGTACCTTTACAGACCCTCGTGCAGAAGTTCGCGCATGCGCGGTTCGAGCCGAGCGGGTTCACTAAGAATCCGGATATTCCAATCGCGAAATCGCTGACAGACTATATTTTCCGCTGGCTGGGCATGACCTTCCTTGATGGATACTCAGCCAACCAGGGCGCTGAAAGCGGCGATGCGGGCGACACGCATGCGGGAGTAGTGGCTGTTTCCTCTCCGGCGGCGACCGTTGCTGATGTTCCGTCGCCTGTGAAGGCGACTAAGCCCGGCCGCATTGACGATCAATTCGAGCACTTCATGGAAGATGCGCCGATCTGCGACAATTGCGGGGCAATCACCGTCCGAAACGGAGCGTGCTACCGCTGTTTCAACTGCGGAAATTCGATGGGATGCAGCTAAGCGAACCACGAATAGACACGGATAAACACAGATGTCAGGGCGCGGAGAAATCCGCGCCCTTTCTTTTTGCGACGTTGTGTCTTGGACTTGGGACGTTGGACTGACAGGTGGCGGCGCCAGGCGTAGCCAGAAAGGCGAAGACTGGTGCACGGGGGGGGATTTGAACCCCCACGCCCTAAAACGGGCACTAGGCCCTCAACCTAGCGTGTCTGCCATTTCACCACCCGTGCATGGGTTTTAGAAGAGGGGTAAGATAAGCAGGTGGTCTGCTTTGTGCAAGAGGGATTTTGGCCACGAAATACGCGAGAGTTCACGAAAGCGAATTCAACGGCCGCAGGTCTTCATATGGCCGTCGGGTCCACGCTGTTTGTCGTCGAGTAAGGGTAGGAAGAGAATGCGAAATCTCTGATCAGGTTACGTATCGTTCTTCAGTAAGATACCGGTTCATGTGATCGCAAAGCAAAGTGACAATTCTGAGCTTCTTGTCTGTCTTTCTTGCTTCCCTCATGGCGAAGTAGACGTTTGCCCCGGACGACACGCCGCAATAGAGCCCTTCTTCTTTCCATAGTCTGTGCGTCATCTCCCTGGCCTCGATATCTGTTATCTGCACGAGCTCATCGACAGCCCCCGACTTGAGCATCCTGGAGACAATCCCGCCCTTTATGTCCGTTACAGGAAAATCCATTCCCGGATGCCATAGCTCTTTGGAGCTGGCCGGCTGGATGCCGATCACTTTGACGTTGGGACACGCCTCTTTGAGGGCCTCTCCAATGCCGAGAAGGCTACCGCCCGTGCCGATCGACTGGACAAAAACATCAACATGACCATCCGTCTGATCGAGGATTTCCCGAGCGGTGACATGATGGGCTTTGACATTGTCCTCGTTGCTGAATTGGCGCGCCCACCAGACGCTTGAATCGGCTTGCTCATCCTCGAGGCAAAGCTGTCTTCCCGGAAGTTCGACTTCCGAGCCGGCAATGCTTCGTTCCTTCAGATGGTCTATGTCGTCAGGCTCCATAAGCCGGACCTCGGCGCCGACATTCTTCATCATCTTCTCTTTTTCGCCGCCGGCCTTCCCGGGCATCGTTTCATAAATCGTCACATTGTAGCCTTTGAGCCTCCCTATTGTGGACAGAGCGAACCCCGTGTTTCCGGTGCTGGACTCGATGATGGTATCGCCGGGCTTGATGCGGCCCGATTTCTCCGCTTCGTTGATCATCTCAACGGCAATTCTATCCTTCAGGCTCCCCGAGGGATTCATGTACTCCAGCTTCACCAGGATCTCGGATGCCACGCCCGCGGTGATTTTGTTCAATCGCACCATCGGGGTGTTTCCAACCAGTTCGAGCACGCTGTCGTGGATCTTCTTTTCCATAATCGAATCTACTCCCGTCTTACTGCTACTCAAGATCCTGGCCCAGGCCCATCTCCGTGGCCTTGTCCAGGTAGTATCTCCCGGTGGCGATATCGAATATGGCCATCCCCATGGGGTTAAACATCACGGCTTCCTGCGCCGGGTAATCGGCCATGCAGTTGTGCACGACCACGTCGGCGATAGACTTCGTGTCTTCCTCCTGGAGTCCTTTGTGAAGATGCATCATTTCAAGATCCGTTTTCTCCCGGCAGCATTCTTCCCAGTCATCGACGATGATCGCTTTGGTGTGGTCCAGAATATCGACTTTGTAATCTCTCAGCGAACAATTGAGCTGCAGCGAGGCCGGTTTCGGCGGCAGGTCGATATAGGGAGCTTTGGACACCGTGCACGTGATGAAGATATCCGTATCCGTGTAGGCTTCCTGCCACGTATCCGTGACGACAATCTTGTCCTTGTACGGACTGTCGATGGAGGCTTTGTCGATTCCCCGGAGATCGAACAGGAAGATCTTGTTCAGTTTATCCCCGAGAATGGCGGTGGCCATTTTGAAGTGATGCCGGCCTATTGGACCCCATCCGATGATCGCCAGGTTGATGTTCTCCATCGGCCGGGCCTTAAGGAAGTGCCGAATCATGAGGCCTGAAACAGAACTCGTGCGTATTACACTCAGAAGAGCCGTATTGATAATACTCACCGGCTCGCCCGTTTCCGCCTTGTTCAGGATAACGACGCTGTGGGCCCTGGGGGTCCCGTTATCGATATTGCCCGGAAAGCTGGCTATCCACTTTATGCCGGCGAGATTCACCTTTCCGCCGACAAACGCGGGCATCGCGATGATCCGGTTTGTGAGGTCTCTGTACCTCAGGTACGGCTTTACGGGCTGAGCGAAGTCCTTGTTGTCGAGACAATGGACGGCGTCTTCGATGGCATCGATCGTGTCATTCCAGTTCAGTCCCACTTTCAGCAGGTCCTTCTCGTTCAAATAGAGCATATTTCTCTCCTTTTCTGTTCTGACTGCCGCGTTGCGGCACGGGTTAGAAGTTATGGGGAACAAAGCCCTTATCATGCGAATCGATGAACATGACGGGGAAATCCTTATCCTTCATTCGCTCGAAGTTCTCCCAGCGCTCTTCCCCGATCGCCTTCCGGATCGTTCCGGGCTTCAGTATGCGCGGCGGAAAAGTCATGGGAGCGTTTGTCGGCTGGGTGTTCAGATGCTCTTCCCCGTCAGCCGTCAGAATGAGTTTAACAAGAAATGCGCCGTCATCGGTTGAACACGTGAACTCATAGTCGCCGTCGATCTTCTTGACCTGCATATCGCTCCTCCCTATATCGCGGCATGATTCGGGCGGAAAACATAACATTTTGGGGTCTTTCTGTACACATGAGTCTTGAGGCGGCAGAGGGGACCGCGAAGGGAAGACGGGAAAGGGAACATCGAACGCTGAACATTAAACATCGAACACCGAATCAGCGGCGGGGCGGGAGGGTCTGAAACTGACTATTCACTATCACGGTCGAGCATGACCTTCTGACCTCTGATGATATAGATGGATCGCTGGATATACTCAGCGGATGCGACTTCGGCCGTTGAGATGCTCTTCCGGTTTACTCTCGGATATAGATCCATCTTTCATGAATGCGGCGGCCCCATCGAGATGAGAACAGCAACTTAGCGAGGCGCGCCCCGAATGGTACTGACTTAAGGCCACGACATGCCTTACGGCATTGACTACA
>JAHIZV010000036.1 GCA_018814445.1 Verrucomicrobiota bacterium
AGCTGTTCTGGACCGGAAAAACCGTCCAGAAAATACGGCCATAAACGTCTCTCCGAACTGCGGAATATGAGTTAAGGCTGCTTTGCCCATCCGAATTAGTACTTAACAAACTCAACTACAGCAACTTAGCGAGGGACGCCCCCTATTCTCAATTCGTAAAGGTCTCGCCATGCCCCCTGTTTCTCACGGGCTCCCCTTTATGTCAATTCTTGAATCTGGAGACGTGACCCCTCCCTCTTTTATTCGACTGCCCTTCTTACCCTTATTAATGTTGTGGTCGCATCCTTCAGCTTCACCACTATCTCTTTCGAATAGCGTTGTTTTCCGGGCACCCCAGGTCGCACATGAACCAACATTGAAGCAACCAATTCGCCTTCGAAGAACGGTTGCTCCTCTTGATGTGGACTTCTTACGCTCTGCCAAGTTTCTGTAATTCGATACAGGCCCGGCTCGCTGAAGCGAAAACAGTACGAGCTTTCCTCTGTGTGATTCCTTGTGCCCGATACGTAGAGAATGGGGGTATGGCGACTGAGAAAGAAGTCGCTCCAGAGATTCAGTTCATTTATGCGATTATCAACAGGTAACTCTCTGTGCCTTAAGCGCAAGGTCTGCTCTCCGCTCCCTCCCGGGTGCATATCGTATTCCCCAACGAGCGCAATGGTTCTCTTGAATACCTTGAAACATGCGTAGATGTTCTCTTCTTCTTCGTTAACGGGCATCGTAGAAACGCACAGTGACTCTCCAACTGCAACGTTAGGCCCGCTCTCGGATGAAATGATTTCTTGGTGTAGAGATAGAGCGTCGCCTTTCACTACACTGATCAGAGTCAGACTGAAACCAACGGCAAGAAGCTTCAAGTATGGCAGCGTACTGTTCATTTCATTTGGCTCTTGAAATACTCATTCCACCGAGCTTGCGCATCTCTGTCCCAGCTATTGTCAGTTTCGGTATCATAACGAATCTGTTCTGCGTGCAGAGATCCTTTTGCGGCCTTCAGGATCTCGTCGAAAGCCTCAGTCACGGCTTTTTCTGCTGGCTCGCAAATATCCGGCGGCGGTATCGAAACGCCTTCTACAGTATTGGCTGCTTTCAGTTCTCGCGCCGCAGCCGTCGCAGCATTGGCACTTATCATAGCAATATTGAAATGCCCCTGTTCATGATTCAGCAAGATACCCGCATCAGGTGACAGCTTGTCCATTCCTTCTGGCCAACTGGATCCCCCCGGATCGATAACCGGATCCACAGTGGCGTCAGGCAGAGTACACTGACATGTCCAGCAACTTCCCAACAAGAGCTGGCATTCCGGAGAGCCAGGTTCACCTGAAATACCAACAGAGAGCCAAGCTTTTCCGTCTGTGGAATCGGGTCCTTGGAAATGCTCCGGTCCAATTCCTTGATAGTTGCTGGCCGATAGACCAAGGTCATCGACTTTCTGCCCCACATGGTTATTCACATACGCGTAGAAGTTAGCCCCACCGCCGAACCCAATCAGATCCCGATTCATCCACCTTCCGAGCTGAGGCGAGTAGTATCGGTAGCCGTAGTAATTGAGTTCGACCGTTGAATCCCACTCCTTCGTGCTGAAGGTGTATCTACTTTGGAAGTCTCCGGTCTTCGTCAGGACTTGGCCAAACGGCGAATACGTGTAGGTAGCGACTTCGGTCTCGTTTGTATCCGTAACGGACGTCACATTGCCTAGCGCATCAAAGTGATAGGTGTAAGTATCAAGCGTTGGATGCTCGGTGACGGAAAGAATGCCGCCAATGCCACCGGCGCCGCCCAAGGTTCCGCTCAGGTCAGGCCCATGCGTGTAGGTCTCTGTTACGCCATCTGTGTGGTCGAGCACAGCAATCACCAGCCAGTTGTCATAGACATACCTGTTCGTTGTTCCGACACCGTCAGAGTATAACACTCGTTCTCTGCGTCTGCCAAGACCGTCGTACTTCGACTGCATCAGCAAATCGCCTGTGTCTGAGTCTCTGACTTCGATAAGTCGGTCAGCATCATCATACGTGTAGACCATCTGCCCATCGTTGGTGAGGTTGCCGTTGCCGTCGTACCAGTAGCCTCCGTTCTCGGCGTAGACAGACACGCTGTTGGTGTTCTTGCGGCCGAACGGGTCGGTGATCACCGCACTGAGCTTGTTCGATCCCGTTGAAATGCTCACGTTTGTGGCGGCGAAGGTGCCATCCGCGAACTCAGCAGCATCGACACCATTCACGGTCACCGTGCCGTTTGAGATGTTGGCTGAGCCAAGAACGGCTACGGTACCAGACCAGAGGCTTGTCGTGTTCTGATTCAGGTTGTTGAAGCTGTTACTCAGTACGAAGCCGTTCCGATCCTGATGCACCGGATTACCCGCTTTGTCGTACTGGTAGTTGAAACTGTAGCCGGGCCAGGATGAACTGCCTGCGGCCCCGAGAAGCTGACCGACAGGATCGTAGTTGTAATCGGCATAGCGTCCATCATCCCGCGTCATCTTCGTCCGCTGATCAGCATCGTCGTAAGCATAGGTATAACTGCCGAAAACTGCACTGGCGGATGTCCGATGCTCAATCTTACTGAGACGATTGAGCGAGTCGTAGGTGTAGTCATTCTTCGTTCCGTTCGCCAATGTCAGTTCATCGATCAGGCGACCATTTCCGAAATACGTGTAACTGTGCGTTCCCTCGGTGCCCGTCACGCTTGCTATGCGGTCAAGACCATCGAGCACGTAGCTGACTTCGTACGCGCCCATGACAATATTTGTGAGCCGTTTCCCGGCATCGTAAGAGTAGCTGATGGTGTCTCCCGTGAACGGACCATCAACGGTTGCGACTTTCGAGCAGCTTTCGGCATAGGAGTAGTCGGTTTGTCCGATGGCGTCGCTCATCTTCGTCATCCGATTGAGAGCATCGTACTCAAAGAACACATCTATATCGGTTGCGTAGTCAATGTTGGTAAGATTTCCAATCGAGTCGTAGCGGTAATGCGTGGCCACGTCGGCCGCGTTGGTCTTGGAGAGTAGTCTGCCTTCCGCATCGTATGCATAGGTTAATGTGCTGCCGTCATCGTAAGTCTTGGTGGTCAGGCGGCCCTCCCCATCATAACTAAAGGCTGTGTCATTGCCTGCCTGGTCCGTTAGGTTCGTCAATGCGCCATTAAGATCGTATGCGTACAGAACAGAGTTCGTGGCATTGTCGAGAAGCTGTAAGACCTGACCCGCAACATCTCGAACATAGGTCGTCTTCCTCCCCGCACGATCCGTTCGCCGGTACAGATAGGTATTGCTGTAGGCGTTCTCCCAGTAGGTGCCATCCGGCATATAAGATCTGAGTACCTGGCCGACCTGATTGTACGTGTTTGAAGTAATCAAACCGTTGGCGTCGATTTGTCGCACTATACGCCCCAGGGCATCATAAGCGTTGCTGCCGATCAGAAACCCACCGCGCGCCGTCGAAGTGCGGCGTCCAGACTGGTCGTACGTAAACCCATCCTGGATTCCGTTCTCATCAACCCTCTGCACAAGGCGACCCATACCGTCATAGACATTGCTGATGGTTCCACTGCAAGTCTCAATAGCAACAACTCTGTCCGCGTCATCATATATATAGATGGTCACATCATCCAGGTCGTTGGTGACATGCGTCCGGTTGCCGACATTGTCGTAAGCGTACGAGGTCTTCCGCCCCAGCGGATCGATGATCTCTTGCAGGAGGCCTTCATCGCTGTAGGAGAATTCAGTCAGATAACCCAACCGGTTTGCCTGGCTGATGACGCCATCGGGGTTGTAGTACCAGTAGCGTGAAGTGTTGTCGCTGGAATAGACTTCCTGAATCTTCCGTCCGATGGCGTCGTAGATATTACTGACTGTGAGCCCTATGGGTGTGGTCTTTGAGGCCAGATTTCCCAGATTGTCATGCAGGTAGTGAGTCGTAGCGCCCACGGGATCCGTGGATTCAACCATGAAGCCGAGTTCGTCATAGCTCAGCGTCGTGATGCCGCCGGCACGGTCCTGCCTTTGTGTGATACTTCCGTATTGGTCGTACCATTTTACCTCTTCACTGCCGTCGGGAAAGACGATGTTGGTCACAAGACCGCGCCAGTTGTAGGTGTAGGTGGTCACGTATCCCAGGGCGTTGGACAGAGATGCGAGATTGTCGTGGCTGTCGTATGTGAACCATGTGCTGTGACCCAGAGGATCGACCTCCCGGGTCTTCCTTCCTTCAGCGTCGAACTCGTACGACCAAACGGCGCCGTCCCGCTGACGGTTGGTTACGACCTGGCCGCAGGAGTTGTAAGTAAAGGTCTCGTAGGTGCTGTCCGGGTAATCGATACGCGTGGGACGGTTGTTGACGTCTCTCGTATACTCCGTGGTTCTCCCGCCTTTGTCAGTCGTGGCGGAAAGGTAGAACGGGTAGTTTGTGTTGGTATACTCATTCACGACATCTGCGCCACAGCCGCATGTCCCGTTGGCGTTGGATATGGAGAGCACGGCTCCAAAATGCACGGTTCGTTCATAGACTGTTGTCCGACCCAGAGGGTCGACTTCCTTCCAAAGCTGTCCCTGCTGGTCGTCATCATCGTAGGGATACCACCCATCGAAGTATTCGCGGCGATAGACGTCGCCCACGGCATTGGTCCAGGTTAAGAGATTCGCAGTGTATTCATGGTATCCAAAGTAGTTTGTATTGCCTCCCGCATCCACGAAAACATGGAGATTTGAGAAGGTCTGGTCATTGTATAGGCGTCCGAGCAGCTGCGTCGTGGTGAGACTGAACTCCTCCGAGACCTTGCCGGAATACGGCGTATTCGTCCGATAAGTATACATTACCGCACGGCCACGGCCACTCAACATGGGATCATCTGCAGTCTTGGGAAGCGTCTTTCGCTCCTGGTCATATGTCGCAGGGTAGTAGGTATACGCTGACGAAGTTCCGTCTCCGTATGTCGCGGATGTCAACAACACGTCGAGGGCATAGTTCTCAACTGTGCTCGTATTGTAGACCCAGTCATATTGGTATGTAACATACCGGCCATCGCTGGCGTCCACCCGTGAGATCGTCCGGAACGGATCGACCACAATAACAGAATTATTGTCGGCTCCGCCATATAGCTCGTTATCCGGATCTGTCACCCAGATGCCGTTGGTGCTTCCATCCTCATACACGTAGAATTTGTAATCGTAGGAGCCGTTGGAGAGATTAACATCCGCTATCCATTCTCCGTTTGAAAGCACCATGGGGTTCTCAGATCCCTGCCAACCATTGAATGACCCAGCAAGCAAGACGTTCGTCGCCGCGGCATTCGTATACGAAAACCTGATGATGCCGGGATCGACCGAGTTGGTGACCTCTGAATACTGGAAGGTGAAGAAGTGGTTAGTGTTCGGTCCGCGGACTTCTTGAATCAAGTCGTTCGTATCATAGACAAATTCATAGTAGTTGGAGAAGGGGTCCCAAATGCCTTCCATGCGGTAAACATTGTATACCGAGCCAGTCTGCTCTGTGATGTGGTGCCGCGTTCCATCGATTGTGTAGAGGTAGTAGTTCGTTCCTGCATCCTCCATACGAAGACTGAAATTCGGCAAATGGGTCATGAACATGTCATTGGCGTCCTTCTTGTGAAAGAAGTAGACTGTTGACTCGGGATCTATGATCTGAATTTTCTGTTCCCCCTGTTCTGTTTCGCCATCATCGAGAATCGTCCAAAGAAAACTGTGCCTCCAATTCCCGGGCTGCCCGAAGGGGAAGTCATCATGAGGCCGGTTGACCCATTCCGGCCTGCTGGTCATGACCCTGCGGAATTCCATCGGGATTTCACCGACTTGAGCAGCAAGCTTCAGATCGGGAATCCTTCGGATCACATTGCCCGAAAACGGACTGAACGGATTGCCGCCTACCTCGCAGTTAGGGTCTTTGCAGGGATCGCAGGGCTGCTTCTTGTTGTCGCAGCTTTCCCCGCCGTATGAACACAACGAAGCCACCAGTAGAATACTGAGGACAGCGAGAAGACATTTCTTCATTTCTGAGCACTCCTCTCCGCCGATTGTCTCCGTGGCCCCTTGCTCTCAGAGATGACTGTGAACAGCATGCTTTTTGATCGAGCATTTATGTTTATCTTCAACGGATGGGCGCCAAGCGTTCCCATCGTGTAGGTGAAGCAGACCTCATTCGCACGTTCACTCTTGAGTCCCCGACGAGCCCTGCCATCAATTTTCCCGCCGTGTGTTGAGGAGAGCGTCACCTGAGTACCCACCTCCAGTCCTGGAACCGTCAGGCAGATTTGACAGGTCTCGCCCCTCTTCAGGTCGTAGGATGCAAACCGCTCACCAAGGTTGCGAAGGGTGTAGGTCTCACCATTCTCCCGGACAATCGTAGCCTCCCAGGAAGAAGCATCACTGATCTTGCCGCGGGATTTGCCCACAGGTTCCTCACTTGGCTTCAGATTCCGGTATCCGCCATAGCATGTCAGCGAGCCATAAATCAGAATACTGAGAAGTAACAGTTGTCGGGACCTCATGGCAGGACACCTCCATGTAATGGTGACGTTATGACGATTGAAGGGGGCGGATTCGACTCGCTGGCAGAGGTCCCCAACTGGAACTCGTTCGAGTTGCTGTGACTATCTGAGTCATAATCACCGCTGCCGATTTCGTCCAAATCATCGAAGTGATAGAGCTCCCACCAGTTCGGCAGACCGTCAGCATCCTTATCCAAATCGAAACTGAAGACATATTTGACTTGGCCCACGTTGATGACTGAATAGTCAGCATCGTCTCCTGTTGAATCCGTCCACGGATAGGTGTTGGTTACGCCTATCGGCAGTTCATTCGTCAGACCCTCTTGGTCAAGCGCATCGTAGAACGGCTTGGCCACGTTCTTGAGCTGGCCGGCGTTTACCGGGAGGTAGTTGTTGGTTGCGGAGAAGCCGCTTACAAGCGTCTCGATATTGCTCCCCGCTCCGTTCGGCATCATGTACTCGAATTCGTCGTAGGCATTTGTGACGATCCATTTAATGTGACCCTGGGTCGCCGGGGAGTAGTCTGCTGACGCGGTGTTGGTATCCACGACTCCTCGCTCAATCCACCAGTTGGGGCAGTTGGTCGCGGCGTGCGCCGCAGGAGCAATAAAGAGCGCAAGCAAAATCGCGAGAACTACGGTGAAGTAGATCTTCATGGCGTCTCTGGCGGGAGGATGCGTCATGGCGGTCCTCAAGGACTGTTGGTGAAGGTTCCCATGCTCAGATCGCCTTGGGGAACGAGGTGGTCTATAGACGTTTCACCCTCCAAGGTCACGTCGCCGCCAACGTGTAGGATTCCTCCGCCACCATGAGAGAAGAGCCGCTTGACCTCGTCTTCGCTCAGCGCGCGGTTGTAGATATTGACCTCATCGATTCTGCCATCCAGGTGGGCGCTTGCTGGTTCACTGTAGCCAATCCGGATCTTGCTTTTGTCAGGAAGAGGCATGTCATATCCCGTCGGGTCCGTGACTCTGAATCCATTGGAGTAGAAGGTCCAATTGGTGGAGGATTCCCGCGTGATGACGAAGTGGTACCACTGTCCCGTACTGTGTGACTCATCGGCTGAAAGGGCTTTCCATCCGCCGTTGTTGACACCCAGCTTGATGCGAGTGGCTTTTGCACCGAGTTGCCAATTCGGGTGATAGCTCTGACCGTCGCTGGCGACGATGTCGTATTCACTGCCGAATGCATCGTAATTGACCCATACGGAGATGGTGAGATCCGTGTTGCTGACGATGCCGTCGTTGTTCAGTTCAATGTAATCGTTAGTGCCGTCGAAGCTGTAGCAGCCTCCTTTGATACCATCGGACGTCCATGTGGCGCCATTCACTGTGCCGGTGTGATTGTTCCCGCTCTGATCAGTGACGATGCCGCCCTCGTCCTGGTCGAAGTCGTAGGACAGCAGGAGTCCGTTCGTGGGCACGCTGTTCGTTGAACTTACAATCGTGACCGGACCGTAGAAGTCGGACTCTCCATAAGCGGTCAGATCGTCAGTTGTCAGGTCTCCGGCCTGAATGCCCACGGCGCACAGAAGCAGAAGAACTGCCGTCGCAAGCGCCGGGATTCCATTTGATGTTGTTCTCATAATGCGCTCCATTCCTGTATCTCTGTCACAGCCGCTATTCAGAATCATTCGATCCACTATCCCTCTCATCAATCACTGCACGAGTTGTCGCGCGACCGGAAAGAACGACGTCTCCCTGAATCCGCACGCGCACATTCTTTCCTGCCAGGTCACAATCTTCCTTGTAGGATCCACTGCGGATGAAGAGAACGCCCTGATCGCCACTGGTCCGGGCCACGGCCTCAGCCGCCAAAAGACCGGCACTGATAGTCTTCTTGGGCCCATCGGGACCCACAGCAATAGCGCTGCGACCAGAGAGGAAATCCGCCCCTCTCTTCGCGTCGACGTAAATCACATTGGCTCTCAGCGACATCTCGAAGTCAGCCGACTCGCTGGAGTTGGACACACTTGCATCATCTCCAAACGCAGAGATAGTCGAAGGTTGTGTGATCTCTGTCGTGCTGCCCGTGACGATTGAGGGGGATGAACTGGCGGAGAAGCTGTCTGACGACGCGCCACCCACGAACATCTCCCGCGCATCCGGGATACCGTTGCCGTCTGCGTCAACGTCCGCGCGACCAACGAGGTAGTAGCGTCCGAAGATCTGATCGACGGGCAGACGGGAGTCAGAGCCCGTGTCTTTCCAGGTGATCTGCGTCGAACCACGACTCGATATGTCCTGCTGTGCGATCTGCCAGCCGCGCCCCGCAGTAAAGGGAATACCGGGAACAGCGTCCCGATAAAAGATGTCGAGCGACTCACCGTCTGTGCCGCTTGTCTCGATGGTCAGCTCAAGGGCCGTGCCCTCATCGACAACGGATACGGTTGCGATCTCGGGTGTACCTTCGGACGGGTATGGATTCGCGTATGGCCGTACTTCAGTCCAGATGAAAGAAGTCTCTCCTTTGCGGCGATACCAGAGGCCCTGAGTCAAAGAGAGAGCGTTGGATTCCGTAAGTTGGCCTGTTGGATCGGTGATCACGTCGCCATCAGACTGGCTCCGCAGGGCTTTCATCAGTCCGGTGTCTTCAAACGCAACTGACGATGAGTACGGGAAGGCAATCAGGTTGAATCCGGGTACCAGTTCGGAGATGTTGGTTTCACTGAGGGCGACGTCACCAACGAGATACACGGGTTGTGCCGCAAGCTGGTTGTTCTGAATCCAGAAGGCTTCTCCCGGCTGGAGCGTCATTGAGGAAGCCCCATCTCCGCCGGTGGTGTCTGACCACAAGTTCTCTCCGCTTTCCATACGGTAGGCAGCGGAATACTCCTGTCCGCCGGCGTTCCACTTAATCACGATATCCGCCGATTCCTGATCGGTGGACGCGGCGAGTTGAGAACCCAGCACGGACTCAATGGACTGGTCCTCTGAGGTAAAAGGGATACCGACCAGTCGAGCATGCTGGGCGGGAATCTCCAGACGCACAACACCCACCGGGCGGGAGGAGATATTACCGGCAACGGACGCCCCCGCAATTGCGGAGACCAGCAAGATAAGGAGAATCAGCCGGCTATTCGGTGTTCGGTGTTCGGTAAAGTATACACATTCAACCTCCTACCTCCCCCCAAGGCATATCCACTAAGTACGTTTTCTACCAATGCCGTGTCAAGCGCGGACAGACAACCGCATTGAGGAATCCAGAATCCTTAGCGACGTTGGGGTGGCCGAGATCAAAGAGGCTGGTCTGACTTTCTGCGCTGATGTAGTCTACCACACATCAGCACATGAAGAAGATTGCCACGTTCAATGCCAAGCCTATCCTTCGTCAACTGCCATGAATCCCGATATACTGCGCAGAATAGACCGTGTTGCGGGATCCGCACTCTGCCGGATCCTTGGCCTTCTGACTCTCGGACACAAACGGAAACCATCCAAAGCTGTCCCGAAGAAAATACTCATCATCAAGCTGACAGAAATGGGCAGTACGGTCCTCGCACTCCCGGCCCTGCGCGAACTGCGGGAAGAATGGCCGGACGCTGAATGGTTTTTTCTCGTTTTCAGGGGGAGCCGGGCGATCCTCGATGCGCTTGAAATCACATCCCCGGAAAACATCATCGAGATCGATGACCGCTCCATGCGCGCGGGTATATCGTCGGCATGGAGAAGTATGCTCACGCTGCGGCGCGAGAAACCATGTATCGCCATTGATTTCGATTTTTTCAGCCGCCTCACCGCGGTCTTCTCTTTCGTCGTTTGCCGGGGATTGCGCGTGGGCTATCAGCCTTTTCATGCGCCCGGCAGGGAACGCGGTCGACTGCTTACTCATCGCGTCGTCTATTCTCCTGTCCAGCACACGAGCTCAACGTTTCTTGCCTTGACCCGATCCGTTACACACAAGTCCGACGGCGAGCCGTATTACCGGGGCGCTCTTACGGATGCCGATTTTACTCTTCCGGAGTTCACGCCTTCGGAAACCGATCTGGCTGAAGTGAAGAACATGCTGATGTCAGCCGACATGATGATCGGCAAACGTATCCTGCTGATCAGCCCGGACGCGTCGAAGTTACTTCCGCTTCGACGCTGGCCTCGTAAACGCTATGTAGAGACCATCCATCGCCTGCTCGCTGAGGATGACAGCCTGTGGATCATCCTCATCGGCGGGGAAGACGAACAGGAAGAAGCGGACGCCATCTGCGCCAAAGCAGCAAACAGCCGCCTGATCAACCTGGCAGGCAAAACAACATTTCAACAGTTCCTCGGCCTCTGCTCAATGGCCTCGCTGCTGCTCTGCAACGATGGCGGCCCCGCCCATTTTGCCGGACTGGTGGCCTTGCGCACTGTAGTCCTGTTCGGGCCTGAATCGCCGGATCTGTACCGCCCCCTTTCCGACCGGGCAAGAATCCTCTATAAATCGCTTCCCTGTTCTCCATGCGTTCACGCTTTCAACGCCAAACGCAGCGCGTGCCATCGCGCGGTTTGCCTCGAACAGATTACCGTCGACGAAGTCGTGGCGGCGGTGCGCGAAGAACTTGGTGCGTCATGTCCCTGATTCTCGGCGTCAACGCGTACAATCACAACGCATCCGCGTCGTTCGTAAAGGACGGACAACTGGTCTACGCGGCGGAAGAGGAACGCTTCAACCGCGTGAAGCACAGTGACGCTTTTCCCGCTCTCGCGATAGAGGACGGCCTCGCGACAATCGGTGCGGAGCTGCGCGAAGTAACCGACGTAACATACTGCTGGGACTGGAAACGCGGCGCGCGAGCCCGCTGGCCATATCTTGCAAAACAGTTCTGGGACCCCGTGACACTGAAATACGTCGGAGGCCTGGACCGCATCGGGCGAATCGAAAGCATCCGTCGCCTGCCCCGTGAGTTGTCGAGACTCGGCTTGCGGAACGCCGGGTTCTCCTGCGTTGAACACCATCTGGCACACGCGGCATCCGCGTTCTATCCTTCTCCTTTTGAGAAAGCCGCGGTGCTCACTATCGATGGCGTCGGCGAGTGGGAAACGGCATGGATCGGGTTCGGGGAAGGTCAACGGCTTACGCGTCTGCATACGATCCCTTTCCCTCACTCGCTCGGACTGGCCTATGACGCGATCTGTCAGATACTCGGATTTCGAAAACAGAAGGACACTGGCAAGGTCATGGGTCTTGCCGCATACGGGGATCCGGAGCGTTATCGGGATTTCTTCGGTGACTTCCTCCAGTTGGATCCTGAGAAGGGCTTCCGCGTGTGCACACGATATGTGACCTGGCCTCGCTACTTCGGATACGGCTCACAACCTCTCTACTCACCCGCGATGACAAATATGCTGGGTCCGCCGCGGCACTTGAACGAGGCTATTGAATCACGTCATGCAGACATCGCAGCAGGTATGCAGAGGCGATTTGAAGAGGTCATGCTTCACCTGTGCAATCATCTCCATGAGGTCACGCAACTGGACAGTCTCTGCCTCGCCGGCGGATGCGCGCTGAATTGCCTCGCGAACGAAAGGATCATTCGCGAAACCGGCTTCAGCAAAGTCTTTGTTTTTCCTGCCGCGACCGACGCCGGCGCCGGAACAGGTTCGGCAATCAAGTTCGCGGTTGATAACGGACAGGGCAGAAGCGAGCTGACCTCGGTTAACCTGGGGCCGGAACCCGGGGATAACATAGAGAAAGTTCTTCTTCAAACCAACCTGCCCGTCGAGAAACCGCAAGATCTGAGTCAACGCACTGCAGAGCTTCTCGCGGGGGGCGCCATCGTCGGCTGGATACAGGGCCGCATGGAATTCGGACCGAGGGCTCTCGGCCAGCGAAGTCTTCTGGCGGATCCCCGTGGTGCGGGCATGAAGGAACATATGAATTCCAGAGTAAAGCACAGGGAATCCTTTCGTCCTTTCGCGCCCGCGTGTCCGGTCGAAGACGCCGGCACGTATTTCAACATGGCGAGGCCAAGTCCGTGGATGCTCTTTGCGCCGCGCGTGAGAACAGAATGGCAAGACAAGCTCGCGGCAATAACGCATGCCGACGGGACGGCCCGCCTGCAGACAGTTGACCGCACGGATTATCCGGAGTTCCACAGACTGTTGAAGTCTTTCGGTGACCTGACCGGCGTTCCGGTCCTGCTGAACACGTCTTTCAATCGTGCCGGTGAACCTGTCGTCGCGACGGTGGCCGATGCAGTTGATTGTTTCCTGTCCACCGGAATCGATACGCTTGTGGCCGGCCCCTACCTCGTCTCAAGGAAGTCCGTCGCCTCTTCCTGAACCGTCACCATGCTCGCATCACGATAGGCTTCACCTTTCTCGTAGACGGCAAGATGATCCTGCAGCGTCCTTCGGAAGTCTTCGTCGGCTTCTGCCGGAAGCAGGCTCAACGCCCTCCTGATCAGTTCTGCCGCTTGTTCGACTTCGCCCATCTCCGCGTTCGCGGCGGCCAGGACGACCAACGCGGAGGGTTCGGTATTCCCAAGCAGATCCGACGCGCGACGCGCAAAGAAGACAGCTTCCTTACCGTCCCGTAAAGACGCATCCGGATGGGTAGCCCGAATCCATGCCAACGCCCCGAGACGTTCGGGATTGTCGGGCGCGTCGTTGATCGCTATATAGAGATGAGGCAGCGCCGCTCTGTACTCACCCAGCAAGGCAAGCCGCCGCGCAAACCGGAATGCAACGTCTCCGTCGTGAGGCCTCTGCTTCACGGCAATAGAATACTGTTCCCGCGCATCACCGTAACGTCCGGCGTTTTCAAGGGCTGCGGCCAGGTTCCTGTGAGCGTCGAAGTAGTCCGGAGAAACCGTGACGGCAGATGCCATCTCCTGGATCGCTTCATCGAGACGCCCCTGCTCCGCGAGCAGAATGCCGAGATCGTTATGCAGACCTGCATCGTACGTGTTCAGGTTCAAACCCGCACGATACGCTTCTTCTGCAGCCTCAACATCACCCGCCTGTTTTCTCACCCGGCCAAGCGACTGCCAAGTGAGAGGCGTGGGCTCCAGTTCGGCAGCGGCCTGGAGTTCCTCCAAGGCTTCCCGCGTTTTCCCCAGCCGGGCTAACGCGATACCGTAGTTCAGGCGCGCCTTGGGCATCTGAGGATCAAGGGCGGATGCTTTGGCAAGAAATGACTCCGCTCTCGCCATATCGCCCGCGCGACCGGACGCCAGCCCCCGGGAAAGATTCCATCGGGCTTCCGACGGATGATAGTCGGCAAAGTTGCCGGACAGGATCAGCCATCCGAGGATCGCGGCAGCACACCAGGAAACGACCGCCTTCCAGTCGCGCCGCACGGCCATGTCGGCGAAACGCTGCACGGCGTAGGCCCCGAGAAGGATTAGAAGAGGTGTCAGCGGAACCCGGTAGCGGCCCGTAATTGTGAACGGGAGATAGGAGAGTCCGTAGACGGCCAGCGTCAGCACCAGGAGAGACGCGGCAATGCGCTGTCGAGCGTCAGCCCGACGCCACTCCTCAATCAGGAGGGCAACGCCGGCCAAACCGAGCGCGAGAATGAACGGGAAACTCCCGGGCAGGCGGCGGAGTACCGGCGAGGCGGTGCGCTCGAATTCGTCCTCCCGGTCGACACTCACTTCCTTTGGCCCGATCATGAGGAGGATCTTTCTCATGGTCAGTTGCAGCGTCCCGAGTGGATGCCTGGAGATGTACTTCAGAGCCCGCCGGGTCCAGATAGAGTTGGCTTCCGCATAAGTCAGCGGCTTTCCGACCGACTCGCCAAGCTCGCGGACAAGACGAGCGTGGTCGAAAGAACTCCAATTTCTGATATCGGGCGCAATGCCGCTATGACCGTCGGACAGCTCGTTGTTGCCGAGATAGAGATTCTGCCCGCCTACTGCGGTAACCGGAACAAGTTGTCCCGAAACGACGAGATTGCGGATTACCCCCGGCGAAACGCCCGCGGCCGCACAGAACAGGAATACGACTGCGCCGGCAGCAAGTTTAGAAAAAGCCGCCGTTTTCCGCGCAGCCGCGAACAGCCAGACGAGCGTGGCCGGAATCATGAGCAACAGATTTGGCCGTGCCAGGGCCGCTACTCCCAGGATCAGGCCTCCTGCTCCCAGCAGATCCAGACGCAAAGGACGGGCGGCGTCGCTCATCAAGCCCAGCCAGAGCAACAGAAGAGGTATGACCAGGGCGGGACCTATGAGCTGCGATTCGTAGTATGGAAAGATCCAGTAGAAACTCATGCCGAGACATGCCGCGAGGCCCGCTGCCTGACCGAACCAGCGTCTTCCGAGAAGGTATGCCAGAAAGGCGCTCAGCAGCCCGAGGGCAGACTGCACGAGGCGGGGAGCATCGTACGAGAGACCCGTGAGCGAATAGACTCCCGCGAGAAAAAATGGATAAAGCGGCGAACGAACGTAGGGATGTTTCTCGATTTCCGGATAAGGCTGACCTTCCGGCGGGGTCCAATCTCCCGTTACGATAGCGCGGGCCCAGTAGTCATGATACTGCGCGTCCAGCGCAGGATATTCGTAGTCCGGCAAAGTGCGCGCTTCCTGAAAATAGGCCCACCTCAGCACGGCGCCGCCAAGCAGCATCAGCGCGACCAGCCAGATGGCCGGTTTCGAGAGCATCGTTTTCGAATCATTTTCCGACATGGATCAAGAATGCTTTCCGGAATGTCGAGACACTACTCTACTCCTCACGGGCATCAAGCTCTGCGGCAACGCGCTGCCAGACGTTGGTGTCGATGGTGAACCCCAATTCCCGCACCGAGAGCAGATCGTTCATGGCCTCCTCGTAGCGCCGGGTCTCTATGTAGACATGTGCCCTGTGATAGAAAGCTTTCGCATAGGACGGATCGAGCATGATCGCCCGGTTGAAATCATCGAGCGCCCGGGCGAACTCGTTCAGATTGAAATACGCCTTGCCCCTGTTGTAGTGCGCGTCCGCCCATCCGGGCTCCAGCTCAAGAGCCCGCGTCAGATCCTGAACGGCACCGGCAAATTGACCAAGCACACCGCGGCAGACGCCCCGGGCAAACCATGCTTCGGGTGTATTCTGACCGGCCTCTATCGCACGCGTGTAGTCCGCGTCGGCAAACCAGTATTCACCCATTTCGTAGAATGCTTCGGCCCGGTTGAAAAGCGCCGGACCGAAGTCGGCATCCACGGCGAGAGATCGGGATAAATCGTCAACCGCATCCTCAAAGCGACCGAGCCTCATCTTCGTCAAACCCCTGTTCGCCAGCGTGTCAACCAGATCGGGAACGATGCTGTCGGCCCGGTCAAAGCCTTCAAGGGCCTCCTCATACCGCCCATGTTCAAGCAGGTAAGTCGACAAGTTGTTCCAGGCTATAAGGGAATCCGGACGATTCTTGAGAACGTCACGCCAAAGGGTTTCGCTGTTTTCCCAAACTGTCGCCCGCAGGTATGTGACCGGAACAAGCACCACGACCATCACGCAGGTCAGTCCGACCATAAGCTTCGTCCCGGGATGCGATGCCGGCGACGCGCGCGAAAGGAGGTCCTTGATGAGCAGGGCTATCAGCAGGGCCAGTCCTATGGACGGCAGGTAGATGAAGCGGTCAGCCCGCATCTGGGCGCCGGCCGGAATCAGATTGAGGATCGGCAGAATCGTGATCAGGAAGAAAGCGACTGCGAACTTCCTGTATCGGTCACGGCGGGCCGCCCACAACAACAGGCCGAGCAACACAATTGCAAACGGGAGATAGGGAAGCGTCACAGGAAGAACTGAATCGGGATAGGGATAGAGCGCAGACAGGTTCACCGGCATGAACGTTTTCTCCAGGTAGAAGACGAAGGAGCGGCCGGCCAGAAGTATCCTGTGCGGAACCGTGAATTCAGGTCCTGTGTTCAATGCCGTTTTGCGGTGCTGTCCGATAACCGCAGTTATTGTCAGGATGGCGGACAGCATCAGAAAAGGCACTTTGTCGACCCAGAGCCGTTTCCCGCGCCGATTGAAGATGAAGTAATCAAGTGCCACGAGGATCAGAGGAAAACTGACCGCCAGCTGCTTCGACAACAGGGATGCCCCGAAGAGCAGGAGCGCTGTGACGTATGCCGTCCGCTCGCCCTTCTCCGCGTACCGGAGGTAGGTCAACAGCGCCGCCAGATAGAAGAAGAGGTACAGCACATCCTTGCGTTGCGACACCCAGACAACCGATTCCACGCGGAGAGGATGAACGGCGAAAAGAAGACTCACGAACAGGGCTGTGGAAGTGTTCTTAACAAGGAAGCGGATCAGAAGGAAAACCATCCCGGCGTTGAGTACGTGCAGAAGGATGTTTGTCGCATGATAGCAGATCGGGTTAAGGCCGCACGCCGCGTGATTGAGGGAGAACGAGAGCAGTGTAAGCGGAATGTAGTTGCCGTCCGTCAGGGTCAGAAAGAGCCGCCCGATGGCTGAAGGCTCAAGAGACCGGATCAGGCTGTTATTTACGACGAAATTGTTGTCGTCCCAGTTTACGAAGTTGCACTGAAAGGCCGGCCAGAAAGCCACGCAACAAACCAGACCTAGAAGAAGGAGGACCCAACCCGCGTGAATTCGCGGTTCCCCACTGAGTTCGCCTGTGGTCTTCTTCACCAGATGGTCACTCCGCGCCGGACCGCATGCCCTGCTTCCGGCGGGAATCAACCCTAGGGAGGAACGCTATGCCGGGCAAGATTCTTTGAGGGAATCCGCGCGGGTGAAGACTTGGGCCCTTTTTCGAAGATGCCGCTTCACCCGCGCTCAAAGTGTCGTTGTCGGGACTTATTCCTCGACGAGGCGAACTCTGTATGTCCTCGTCGGGCCGGAGAGACCTCCGCTCACCGTGACTTCCGACTCGGAGCCGGAGGCGGCAACCTGTGATCCAACGTTGGAGTAAGATGCGTGGTCGCCCGGATTGCCGATGGTGGCTTCAACCTGGTAGACCACTCCACTGACGGCGTCCCAGGAGACAATCGCATCCGTCCCGCTTCCACGCCTGATGCGAGCCACCTGCAGAAGCGAGTCAGGATCAAGCAGGTCCGTATGTGCACGGACCTCATGTCCGTCGATCATGCCGTCCTCGTCAGTGTCCGGGTTGCTCGTGTCGCTTCCGTAACTCATTTCCCAGGAGTCGATCAGTCCGTCATTGTCCGGATCACCCGTGTGCAGAGGTATGTCGGTGGCGTCGAGTTCAACGATGAACTCCTTGTTTCCATCGATATCGAAAGTCTGGGAGTCACCATAGAAACACGCGGCGGAAGCCGTGGGATTATTGAATACGCGAACGAAAATCCGTCCGCTGGTGGGCCGCTCTGTACCGGAGATAGACATACCGAAAATTCCGGATTCTTCAACCCAGGGCGCGAGGCACCCGATAGCCGTTTCGTAGATCACTTCGTTGTTCGGATTCGGAGTTCCGTCCGGACTCGGAGGAAGAATTACGCCGGTATTACATTTGAGAAGCTGCACCAGGTCGCCCGGCTGAGTCCATGGATTACCGAACAGGATGTCTCCCTTCTCATCCACGATCGATTCAAGCACGCCCACGTGAAGAGGCGTCGTAAATCCCCCACCTTGTCCAAGAGCCATCTGCCCAGTCAGGAGAATCAGGCTCGCAATGAGCAGGCCCGCGCCTGCCCCGGATCTCATTGTCGCCTTCATTCTCATCCCCACCTTTCTCATTTTTGCAACTCTGTCGGTCTTTTTGGCTGTCCTGTTCATTCTCATCTCTTTTTCAGCCTCGTCCTGCTTCACTCGCTTTTGCCTGCTTGTTCCGCATTTCGAACTGGCTGAGAGGTTAATAAGCACGATCCATGCCGAAAGAGACTGAGGCGGGGAGCAACTGGCAGGAAAATCACAGTTTCTCTGGAAAACACGTGATTTGGGACGGTCAAAGGACGCTCAGAACGCCCTGTAGCGGGGGGTTCCCGGCGCGAAATTGCCGGTTTTCGTAAATATGCGGCTGGTCAGGGACCTGACTCAAGTGTCCGCACTCAGTTTGCCTGCCGTAGCGGCAGGAGACAGCAGTAGGAATGAACTCGAATGCGGCTTGTGCGCGACCTTATTCGATCACGCGAACGCGGTACTTCCTGTTCGGATCCAGCAGTCCGTCAGGAATAAGAAGCTCTGCCTCGGAACCGCTGGCAACAATGGGCGATCCGAAATCCTTATACGTTGAGTGGGCATCCGGCAGGTTATTGGTCGTGAACTCGACCTGGTAGACCACCCCGCTTACCGAGTCCCACGCTACGACAGCGTCCGTTCCCCCTGCTGTCAGTATGCGCGCGATTCGCAGGAGTGAGTCTGGATCGTTAATACCCGTCCGGGCGCGGAACTCGTCTCCATCGATCATGCCGTCGCCATCGCTGTCCGGGTTGTCAGGATCACTGCCGTAGCTCATTTCCCACGAATCGATCAAACCATCGTGGTCGGGATCCCCAAGACGAAACGGCAGATCCGTCACATCGACGTCGACCACGAACTCCTTGTTTCCGTCGATATCGAACATCTGCGAGTCAGCATAGAACGAGGCTGTTTCCAGCTTGTCTGAATTGAACACTCTCACAAAAATCCGTCCACTCTCCGGCCTTGCTTCTCCCGAAATCGACAATCCGAAAATTCCCGGATTCTCAACCTGAGGGGTAAGTTTTCCGATGGCCGTTTCTGTGATGACCCCGTTCGCCGAATTCGGAGTCCCGTCTTCATTGGGAGGATACGCGATGCCCGCCGCGGCATTCAGCACCTGCACCAGGTCACCGGGCTGCGACCATTTGCCCTCGAGCGTCGCGCCGAACTCATCACTTATCGGCTGCAGGGCCCCGACATGAAGAGGCGAAGTGATGGCTCCGGCCTGTCCAGAAGCGATGGTCCCGGATGAAACCAGGATCACCGCAATGAGAACGCCAGCCAAAGCTTTTTTTCCCTTCACCGCTCTCATTTCACGCCTGCCTTTCCTTAAATCCAAACATCAAATCGCCATTGAGTCCACAGGGCCTCGTTGCGAGTCTCTTCCGCGCGGAGACCTCATTTCCTTATGTAACGCCTGTCGGTGGACCTGTGGATTCAGATCCGTCTGCCTTCTTCATGCTCGCTCTAAACCCCGTTATCAAACCCATCGCGAGCAGCAACAGGCTTACCGTACTCGGCTCCGGTATCGCCACAAAATTGTCCCAGTTCGTGGTCTTCTCCCCGCCGCCGAAGTTCATGACCAGAATACCGAAACGGATATTTGTGGCGATCAGGACCTCTGAATATCCATAATTCACCAGACCCGTCACCGGTGTGCCGACATAGTCGAAGAATCTGATGTACATGTAGGTGATCTGCGAACTGTCGAAAGTGAAGTCTGTCGTGAAAAATGTACCGTTGCTGAAACCACCGGAACCCGGGCCGGCAATAGTGACGCTTCCAAGTATCACATCGTCGCCCTGCGTCGTGTTGTACCAGAGATTGGAGCCCGTGGTCGTGGGACTATTGGTGTAATTGCCCGTGGAATAGAACCCATTGTTTGTGCTGTCAGAGCTGCCGATGATCTGGACCAGGGATCCGTCCGCAAGGATATTGCTGTTGGTATCGAGCAGAGCCTTACCGACAAAAGCGACTAGACGTACCGTTGCCGCCTGCGCGACAGCCAAAGTCATGAACGCCGCGCAGAAACACGCCCAGAAGACGGTCCACTTCCTCTGTTGATTCTTATGCATACCACATCACCGGATCCGAACACACCAGAACCCCCGCAGACGCCGAAACCCTCCACAAATCTGCAGTGCCAGTGTGCCTAGTCCTCTATTCTCTACCCTATAAGCCCTTAAAGAATGCCCACTCTTCTACAGAATTAGGGTACCCCTATCTAAAATCAGTGTCAACACCCTCCAATGTCGCCAAAGCTCACCTCTCCCCGCCAATTCTCTTTGACAGCAAAGGCCCTCTGTAACAATATACTCCCGCTTTTTGCTTTTTTCTCCGCCATTTCCGGCATGAGTGCCGGTCTGGCGCTTCTGGGAGGGACTGCAGCCGAGCGTTTTTCACTAAGGGAGCGAGCCCATGGCAAAGGTGTTACTTGAGAATGTCTGGAAGATCTACCCCGGTGACGTCGTCGCCGTCGAAGATGCCAATCTGGAGATCGATGATCAGGAATTCGTGGTTCTCGTCGGGCCTTCCGGTTGCGGAAAATCTACCACCTTGCGCATGGTCGCAGGGCTTGAGGAGATAAGCCGCGGGAATATCTACATCGATGGAAGAAAGGTCAACGACGTCCCCCCGAAAAACCGGGACATCGCCATGGTGTTTCAGAACTATGCGCTCTACCCGCATATGACCGTGTATAAGAACATGGCATTCGGCCTGAAACTGCGGCGCTATCCGAAGGCGGAGATCGATCAGCGGGTTCAAGAAGCAGCCGATATTCTGGGCATAGAGCAATTACTGCAAAGGAAGCCGAAAGAGTTGTCCGGCGGACAGCGCCAGCGCGTTGCTGTCGGTCGCGCTATCGTCAGAAAACCGAAGGCCTTTCTGTTCGACGAACCCCTGTCAAACCTGGACGCGAAGATGCGTGTCCAGATGCGCGCGGAAATCAGCAAACTGCACACACGCCTTTCATCCACGATGATTTATGTAACGCATGATCAGGTCGAAGCGATGACCATGGGTGACAGGATCGTTGTCATGAAAGACGGCCTGATCCAGCAGGTCGCCCCCCCTCTCGAGCTTTATGATCAACCGGCCAACCAGTTCGTCGCAGGTTTTATCGGCAGCCCTCCCATGAACTTCTTCACGGGGACGATCGAGCAGAAGGAGGGTGGATTCTTCTTTAACGAAGGTAACTTCTCCGTTCAGGCGGACGAATCACAGAGCTCGAAGCTGTCCTCTTACTCCGGCAGAGAGGTCGTGTTCGGAATCAGGCCCGAAGATGTCGCAGACGCTCTGTATGTCACAAATCCCAATGTGAAACACCAGGTCAAGGCCCGCGTGGATGTGGTGGAACCTATGGGTGCGGAGATATTTCTCTATCTCGACACCGGGAAACATACGTTCATCGCCCGGATTGATGCTCACGATTCCGCCCATGTGAATCAGGAGCTGACCATGGTTCTGGACATGAAGAAATCTCACTTCTTCGACTGTGACACGGGGAAGACCATCGTCTGATGAAAACGACCGGCCGCTTGCTTTCACGCGGCCGGCAGGGCTTTTCAACTGGACTGAGTTTCGCAGTCATCCGACAGTCCCATGATGCATGAAACCCTAGTTGGCGCAGGTCAGTTTCTCCTGATAGGAGGCATCTCTTTTGCCCTGCTATCCCTGCTTACAAGCATCGTCCGCTTCCAACAGCTCACGCATCGCCTCAGCGGCTCCGACGGTGAAGATATCGACCCTCACGACACGTTCAGGATGGAGATTATGAAACACATGGGTTCGGCACACCGCACGCCCGCCCCTTTTGCTATTCTGATTGCCGAGGTGTTAGGATTGGCGGAATTCAAAGAACAGCACGGAGAAAAGACGGGCGATGAAATGTCGGCACACCTTGCCCGTGCCTGTCGTGAGAACACACGGGGCGCCGACTCGTTGCATAAAATCGGGAACAACCGCATCGCAATTCTTCTTCACGCGGAAAGAAAGTCGGCACAGCTCGCCGGGTCTAGAATCATCGATTCGCTGACCCGCTCCCCGTGTCGATGCACATCCGGACTTACAATCCGGGTTCCCGCAAACGTAGGTGTCGCATCTTTTCCCGAAAACGGCGAAAAGGTGAATGCTCTCATCAGGTCCGCCACCGATGCCCTGGACGCGGATCGAGAAAAGGGAATCGCGGGCTTCACTATGGCTCCGGTAATCAAAACAGATGCCGAGGAAGAACACGAGAAGATCGCCGAAGAGCCGGCCCCCGCGGATCAGAACCGTCTGCTTGACGAACTCACGGGCGTTCTCAAACCCGAACGTGTGGGCACGGCGCTGCAGAAGTATGTTGCCAGGTACCGCAAAGACGGACTTCCCGTTTCTATTCTCTATGTCGATATAGACAACCTGGACCGTTATAATAAGCACTATGGGATGGAAGCCGGCGATGCCGTTCTTCGAGGCATGGGACGCCTGCTTGAAGAAAGTCTGCGTCTCGACGATCTGATCGCTCGCGTTGAGGCGGACGAGTTCGTCATCGGCCTCGGATGTTCGCCGGAAGATGCTCTCATTACCGCTCAACGGCTATCCGCTGATGTGAAGAAGGAATCGTTCCGACTGGGCAATGCCATGCTTAAGACCACCGTTTGCATCGGCGTGGCGGGCGCTCCGTCTGACGGTACAAACGCGCGCGTTCTCTTCGACGCCGCCTTCCAGGCGCTCGGGGAAGCAAAGAAACGCGGACGGAATATCTGTGTCCGCTTCCATCCTGTGATGCGGCAGCAGAAAGAACGCGAGACGCGCTCTGACACTTTCTAGAACCGGCTACTATGAATCAGCGAACGCAAGTTAAACTGGGGGTTAATATCGACCACGTCGCCACCGTGCGGCAGGCCCGCGGTACACAGTATCCAAGTCCGGTCGAGGCCGCCCTGATCTGCCAGTCCGCCGGGGCACACGGCATAACCGTACATCTGCGGGAGGACCGCAGGCATATTCAGGACGATGACGTCCGCGCCCTGCGGGCCGTCCTGTCTGTTCCTCTGAACCTGGAAATGGGTAACGCTCCGGATATCGTAGAGGCCGCTCTTGACATCGTGCCCGAGGAAGTCTGCCTCGTCCCGGAGAAACGGGAGGAACTGACAACGGAAGGGGGGCTCGATGTCGCAGGAAACAGGGCTACACTCGGCAGGACCGTAAGGCGTCTTGAGGAGAAGGGCATAGTGGTCAGTCTCTTCATCGATCCTGAAGTCGCGCAGATCGAGGCCGCCGCGGAACTGAAGGTTCCTTTTATTGAACTTCACACGGGACATTACTGCGACGCTTCCCCAGCAGACGCAGAAAGAAAGCTGAACAGCCTTGTCGAAGCCGCTGAACTGGCTCACTCCCATGGCCTGAGAGTGAACGCGGGACACGGCATCAATCTGCAGAACATCGACGGCATTCTGCGCATTCCTTTTCTGAATACACTGAATATAGGTCACAGCATCGTCGCGAGGGCCGTCCTCGTGGGAATGGGAGCCGCTGTGAACGAGATGTTGAACGCGTTCGCCCGTGACTGCGATGACGCGGAAAGAAAGGGATATCCGCTATGAGGCTCGTATCTGTTGATGAAATGCGTGAACTGGATCGCCGCACGATAGAAGAACACGGCACGCCCGGGGAGGTGCTGATGGATCGCGCCGGCCAGGGCGTTGCCGAGGTTATTCACTTTATGGCTACGGCCGCGGGACTGATGAATCCACTCGTCGATCTCGTCGCCGGCCGCGGCAACAACGGCGGCGATGCGTTTGTCGCCGCGAGATATCTCAGCGAAATGGGCTACGACGTACAGGTTCTTCTTGCCGGAAATGCAAACGAGATGACGGGAGACGCGCTCAAGCATCTCAGCCTCATGAAAGACGCCGGCGTTTCACTTCATGAACTTCCGACGAAGGAGGACTGGGAGTCCGGTCTCAATCAGTTCAGCCGCCCGCATATCATCGTCGATGGAATACTCGGAACGGGAACGTCCGGTCCGGCCAGAGGACCGGCAGTGGGCGCTATCGAATACATCAATGCGCTGTCGGAGGATGCCTGGGTTATCTCGATCGATGTGCCTTCCGGACTTAATGCCGACACGGGTGTGGCGGAGGGGGAGGCCGTGAAGGCTGATGTGACGGTAACCATGGGATTGCCCAAAAACGGCCTCGTGGAATCTTCCGCCGTGGAATACGTAGGTAACCTCGAAGTTGTCGATATCGGCATACCCGGCGCCTACTTCGAGAATACGGGGGCAGAGGTCGAGCGTGCTTTGATCGATCCCTCCGACCTGCATGCACTTCTTCCAAGAAGACGGCGCGCATCCCATAAGGGCGATTATGGAAAGATTCTCCTGATCGGCGGCGCACAGGGCTATGCCGGGGCCATTACGATGGCCGCACGCTCAGCCGTTCGCGCAGGCGCCGGACTGGTGCATGTTCTGGTGCCGGAGGGTATCGCCAACATCGTTGCGGGCAGCACTCCTGAAGTCATGGTCTCAAGGGGCCCGGAAACGGAAATAGGCTCTCTATCCGCCGATCTCTGGAAAGAATGGCGAACCCATATTGACGACTTTGACGCCATTCTTATTGGCCCGGGCATGACCCGGCATCAGGATACTTTCGCAATAGCCCGCCAGATGATGCGCGAATGCTCAGTTCCTCTCGTGGTCGATGCTGATGCTATATCCGTTTTTGCCGGGCAACCTCACTGGATTGAGAAGGCCCAATGTCCTGTCGTCATAACCCCCCACCCTGGCGAACTCGCGCGTCTTTTCGGACAGGAAATCGCCGATATTCAGGCTAATAGATGGGAAGTTGCCATCGCCGCGGCCAAGCACACAGATGCCACCGTCATTCTGAAGGGAGCCGGCACGCTTGTCGCACAGGTGGGAAAGCCTGTCTGCATTAACATGACCGGCAATCCGGGAATGGCCACGGGCGGCAGCGGCGACGTGCTTGCGGGCCTCCTCGCAGGTCTGCTCGGCCAGGGCTTGAGCGCCTACGATGCGTCATGCGTCTCGGTCTACCTGCACGGCAGAGCGGGCGATATAGGCGCGCTTCAGAAATCCCAGGCAGGCCTCTCCGCCACCGACATCATCGAGAACATTCCGTTCGCCTTTCGTGATCTTACGGTGAGGTAAGGCAGGGATACGAGAAGCGCCCCACAGGGGCGATGCTACATCCCCATCAACCATTAGCCATTAACCATGGGAGGTCTGCGGGTGGAAGCATGGAGCCAGCTGTCGGGCTCGAACCGACGACCTGCTGATTACAAATCAATAGCAATCATCGAATTAACCCTATCAATAAAGGACTTTCTAAAAAAGTGGTTGCTTATGGTTGTTTAAGTCTTTGAACACCCCCCCTATATTGATACTGTTTAGAACAGATAGGAACACTTAGGAGGGCAAGACGATGACAACGAAGAACGGCAAACGGAAGAGATCAGCGCGGGGCATGGGCCGACTGTTCAAGAAGCAGGGACAGAAGCAATTCCCGGCAGACTCCAAGGCGGCAGGTTCGTTCTATCTGACATACACGGTCGAGGGCCAACGGATCACTACATCACTCAGAGACCGGGACGGCAACCCGATCACTGACAAGGAGCAGGCCGAGGCCGCAAGGCGTATCATTCTTGCACCGTACATGACCGGGAATAAGGTCGAGTCTCTCAAGGCGATTCAGGCCACCTTACAGGATGCAGAGGCCACACTCGCAGAGGCCGAGGACAAAGCTACACCCCCACTCACGATTGCCGATGGAGAGCAAGCCTATCTTGCCAGTCCGAGCAAACCGGATTCAGGGGAAAGAACAGAAGCAGGATACCTTGGACAGTGGAACCGCTTTTCAGAATGGGCGGGAAAGAACGACCTCCGCTATATGCGCGACGTGGGCCTCGATCAGGTTAAGGCTTACGTTGCCGATCTGAACACAGAGAATTACAGCCCCTCTACATTCAACCAGCATATCAAGACTCTCGTTAGGTTCTGGCGCGTGCTTGCCCATGAGGCCCGCGTATCCGTCAATCCGTGGACGGGCGTTAACCTCAAGACCTTGGATAAGATCGAACGCCGCAAACGTGCATTGACTATCGAAGAAGCCTCAAAGGTTATCAAAAAAACACCGGAGGGGGATCTTAAAGACCTCCTGCTTATGATTGCCTGTACGGGGCAACGGTACGGCGATATCTGCACCCTCAAATGGTCGAGCGTAGACCTAGACGCTGGCATCATTGAACTTGTGCCGCGCAAGACCAGGCGGCGCAAAGGTGAACCCGTATTCATCCCTATTCTACCGCAGGCGCGGGAAGTCTTGGAGAGACGCACGAGAAAGGGCTCTTATGTCTTTCCCGAACTCCACGCAGCCTATCAACGCGATAACAGCGCAATCAGCAAGCAGATTCAGAAGCGGTTTACAGAGACGAAACTTGTGACCACTCGCACCAATGGCACAGGCCGCGCCATAGTCGAAGTTGGGGCGCACTCCCTCCGGCATACGTTCAACACGATTGCACGATGGGCAGGTTTACCCGATGCACTCATACGGAAGATTACGGGCCACACCTCCGCGAGGATGACGGACCACTACACGCAATTCGATAAGGCAATGGTCAGCCGCTTGTCGGCATCCTTCCATGCTCTGCCCACAGGGAACGGAAACGCGCTTGCCCTCCCGGAACACGACAGAGAACAGCGCGAACCATTGCCACCTTGGGCAACAGAGTTAGTCCAGAAGATGAACGGGAAGAACTGGCGCAAAGTACGCGATGAACTTATGGGGGTGGCATTGTGAAACGAGCAGAATCCCATCTCAAGGTCTATCGAGAACAGGACGTTATGCATGGTCGAGCCTACCCCCTCACAGGGGATAAGATATTCTTCTTCCGCTTCCCCGGAGAGCATACCGCGAAGATAATCGAGGGATTCCCATTTCGAATCATCGTCGCAATTCCTCACGATAATGGAGTCGAAGAGAAGAACGCAGCCAAGAAGAACACAATCCCCCCTACCACTGAATGGTACACTGTCCAGCACGTATATGACACCCTAGAGAGACTTCTCGCTACACTCGGGATCTGCTACGAGTGGATATCTGCCGCAGACATGTTCACCCCATCACCCGAGGAACTAGACAGATACCGCCGCTACCGTACGGACAGGAAGAAACGTACACCAAAAGTGCCGCCCCCTACTGTGGTGCATATTCAAGCACTCGAGAGTCTTTCGCATATTGGCATGACCGAGCTAATCAGGCTTGTTGGTTTCGTCGCTACGATCAACGGGAAGATGCCCTTCTTTGGTCGGACACGCATCATGAAGCTGGCTCCAGACACGCTTCGCAATTACAGACCCGACATGAGCGATATGGAAATCAAGAAGATGCTTTGGCAGTTGCAAGACAGAGGGTCTGACGGAAGAAGAATTGAAGAGATTCCTCTTGAGAGTCTTCTGAGAAACGCTTTCACGAACTTGAATTCCCATCTACGCTCCTATCAGAAACAGGGGGCCATTCATGATGTCGTATCCGACTACATATTCAACCTGTACCGCGCATTCTCTGCGGAGATTACGCGAAGGAAGCGCATACCCGTTAGAATCTGCCCCATATGCCTAGCCCCCCTTAGAGCAACGTCTGCACCTCAACAAGTTTATTGCGGGGGGCAATGCTATGGGGTTGCGCGAGGTCTGCGTCAGAAGAAACGAGCCCACTCGCCTAACGAGTTTCTTCGCCTCTTCGAGCCGTCCCGATACAAGACGAAGTAGCGGCCTCCTTTACCCCCCCAGGAATCACAACCCTTGTACTCTGAGGCGCTATCGCTATGCACTGGTGAAGCCTATATGAGGCAGCTATTACGCATAGCGAAAAATTCCTATCTGTTTGCCTATGAGCCTTTTACATCCGATCCTAGATCAAAAGGACGCGATAACTGCCCGCATTAGGATGAAAGGAGCCGCAGTGAAGACAGAAACGAAAACCACCATAGAGACGATCCTCAATGCCGACGGATCTCTCTCAGATTCCGAGCGGGAGGTAATCACGAAAGCCCTTGCCGGAGGCAATACTCGCCGCCGGATGGGCACGGCCCGCCAAGCAGCTGAGATCCTTGGCGTTCATCCCCGTACTGTCCACCGCTACGCACGCATGGGGCTACTGCATCCAGCGCGGCAGACCGCACGGCGGATTCGCTTCGATCTGGAAGAGGTTTCTCGGCTCTCAACAGAAGGCGTAGTGGACCGATGAATACCACTCTGAAAAGCACCCCTGAGGGCAACGTTTTTGATTTGAAGCAGACGAAGATGCTCAAGCAAATATCGGAAGACAGCCCGAGCAAAATGCGCGTCTTTGAGAAGGCGTACAGCACCAAATCATTGCGGGCTGCCATCACTGCCATGTGCCTGCAATGCGTATGGATGGACACCCGAGCAATCCGCGAATGCACGGACACATCCTGTCCACTGTGGAACGTGCGCCCCTTTCAGACTGTGAGGGGAAAATGACACCCGCATTCTGCCATCAATGCAGGCGGGTGACGGACACCGCCTATCTCGAACTAAGCAGCGGACATATCGGAAACTGTTGCGCCGAGTGTCGGGCTACCCGGAAGGGCAAGCCCTTCGTTTCGCTATCCACATTTGAAGCCGCTAACCGCCAATGCCTACACAGGCCGAAGGTGAACCATGACCACAAACTCCGATAAACGATATATCAACTTCCCACTGTTCATGCTCGCAAACACTCCAGCCAACCCACAACGCGGTATTCAAAGGATTGCAAACTATGTCCTTTGGAAGTACGCGCGAAGCTGTCGCCGTGACCCCGAAGCGGCACTGATACAACTCGCCTATACCGTAAGCCGAGGGGATCGGACGTCTTTGCCGATGGACGTGAAAGACCTCTTGGTACGTGATGACGTTGTAGAATTTTCCGAAGCCAGTAGCGATGCGTTCATCGAGCCAGATGGCTTTGAAGTCGGCATGAAGGAAATGCTTGAAGCCGATCCCATCGAACTCGACGAGTACGAACAAACGGCGCTAGTCGATTGGCTAGCGTTGCGCGATGCAGGTAGTTTCTTTGATCGGCGCATTAATGACTACGACAGCATCGCGCTGGAGGGAAATTGCACGCAACGAGAACTCGAGGCATATGCCGCGAGGACGGGTCCGTTGGCATACGCCAGCGTTCCGGCTTCGTACTTCTTTGAGGTGTATGACTCCACGAAAGATATCGAAACTATGCGGTTGTTTCGATGCGTTGCGGCAGTTCGGTCTCTGGTGGGTAAGAAACGATTCGCCGGCACGGTGAAAGACATGCTCCGCGCACGCATGATGGGGGCCAAATCTACAGGATGCCTCTCATCATTAGATGAAAATTGCGAGGCACTACATGCTGAGTACGAAGAATTGAAAAGCCGATATCGGTTTGATCGAATTTTGCGGGAGGGCGCAGTACGTGGCTTCTACGTCAAACTGGGCCTCGGTCGCCGCGTGTATTTATCACTCAAAGCAAAAGACCCCAACGATCTGGCGGCGATGCTTAATAGGAAATCGGCACTCCATGACGCTTACAAGAAGATCGAACGGGGGGCTAGGTCGGTAGCCTGACCCTTGCAGCGCCCTTACAGCAACCCTTACATCGACCCTTACAGCAACCCTTACAGCTTTAATAAGTCTTTCCTAATATGTCGGCGGTCGGTTCAAAACCAGCCACTGATGGTCGATTCAAAACCAGCCAGTGTTCGTATATAGCTTGCTTTTTTCCGTAGGGCAACTGATTTGCGGGAGGAGTTATACACGGTCGCGGGCGGGGGC
>JAHIZV010000037.1 GCA_018814445.1 Verrucomicrobiota bacterium
AACTTCATCCATTGTTTGTAGTTAAGCCCGTCAGGGCTGTGCCTTTCTTTGCCTGGCGCATCCGAAAGTGGTCTTAAGTCAGCGGCATTCGGGTGAGGGGAGATGTCGAAGTGAAAAGAAACACCCTCACCTCAATCCTCGCCCAGAGGGAGAGGAAGAATGATGGTCAACAAGCGTACCGGCCCTCACGGAAGAAAACGGCCCACGCTGATTAGCATGGGCCGTTTAAATCAGAGAATGAACTCTCGTTACTTGCGCCGGATGAAGCGGCGGACTGCAATCAGGGCGACACCCAGAAGCCCCATCATGACCGTGGAGGGCTCGGGAACTGTGGTGTAGCTGAGGTCCGTTGAGGTTTCGTACAGAGTGCTCCAGTCGCCTACCGTCTGGCTCGGATCCCAGAGGGAGTCGATGGCACTGTCAGATCCTCCACCACCGGAGGAGAACACATCGAAAACGAAGCTGTCGCCGGGATTCAGTCCGAGGTTGGAAAGACTCGTCGTGATAGTCACGATCTGACCCCCATCAACTTCCGTAACGTCGTTAGAAGGAGCCGACCAGCCGGTGTCGTGATCCTGATCCCAGGTCGCGCCGTTGTAGCTCCACACCTGCGCGCCACCGCCCGTATCGACCCAGGAACCAATCCAGTAATCCATGGGACTCGTAGGCATATTGATCGGACGACCCCAGCCGTTACCGGCCGCTGCGCCGCCCGGAGCGGAATCGATGGCGATCAGATACTTGCCCCAGTCCGTCACATCGATGTCACCGGCGAGCTTGATGGCGAAACTGATGTCCGAACCGTCGTCCGTGATTTCAACCTGTACGATGTCCATGATGCTTCCGGTACCAAGGAACGTATCGTTAGTGGCGTCGGTGTAAAGAACTGCAGACGCGGAACCGGCGATCATGCAGAAAACAAGTGCAACAATCATCTTCTTCATCTATTCACTCCTCCAGTGGGATTCTGTCCAATAGCTATGTAATCTTATTACAAAGCTAAAGCGTTTCGATCAAGGTGTTTTTCCGGAAAAGCATAACTTTTTTGGATGAGCATTCAGAACTCGTTGGTTTTCCGTGAAGGAAACCGGATTTGTGGTGAATTTCATGTCGGTCGGGGTTTTTGCGGGGGGGGCTGTGTCACGTGGGCTCTTTCCCGGACACGCCTTACGGCGTTCACTACGAACGTTGCATGAATCTTCCGGATGTTGGTAGTGAGCCTCGTGAGAGGCGTGGGTGGTGGCTGAAGCGGCAATGTGAGATCAGGTGTTTCTCAATGTTTCAGATGCCCAGATCAATGCGTTGCTGAGGACTGGTTTTTCGAGTTCGACCCGGGCGGTGATCTTGTCCAGCAGGTCGAGGTAGAGCTTCAGAATACGGGTTACATCCTCGCCTGTTTCGGCCTGACTGAAAAGCTCGGGCTGTCTATCGCGGAAGTCGAGATTCGACTGAACGGTTCCCGAGTTCAGCGGTACGCCGAGATCGTGTCCTGTCAGAAGCAGATGTCTGCTGGTCGGCTCGTTCTGAACACAGGCATCGAGATACCACGTCGGGGAATCGGAGATGGAATCGATGTGGAGCAGTTCGAGTATCTTTTTCTCCTTCTTGAAGAGATCCACGATCTCGTCCATGGGAATGCTGAACGTTCGCAATGAGATGATCTTCTGCAGAAAGACGAGATAAGGTTCGGAGTAACCCTCTTCCTTGGTGGGCGTGTAGAGTTCGAGGGCCCTCTGAATATTCATGACGTACATGGACGACTTGCGCAGCTCTTCGCAGAGCTCGGAGAATGAGTAGGTGGAGTTGGGTGGCGTCATGACGGAGCTCCGAAACCTGAAACCTGAAACCTGAAACCTGAGTTCCACATCGCGTTAATCGCTTTCCATTATCTCCCCGACCTGATCAGTTGCGGTGCAAACAAGATGGCCGCGTTCTGAATCCTGCGGGTCAAACCGAGGTCGATGAGTTTATGCTTATCGAACTTGTCCTCCCAGAACTGCGGCAGTTGAATGCCGAGAAAGAGACAGGCAAATACGACGTTGATCAATATGCCGGGAAGCTTGCCCCAGCCGGCGATCCAGGCTGTATGCCAGGTGAACCCGCTCTGATTGAGCATCTGAATCAGCACCAGGCCGAGAAGACCGCCGATAACGCACGAAGGAAGGTAGAGCTTCTGAAACAGTCGGACTTTCATTCTGAGGAGATGACCAAGTCCCAGCAGAACGCATAAGCCGACGAACGGAATCATGAGCGGGTCTCCATGTTGGATAAAGATCGTATGTGATTATCCGCTGAAGGGAAAGGGAGAAAGGGAGTGTCGAAGTATCGTTTGTTAGAACATCGAACATCGAACATCGAACATCGGACATCGGACATCGAACTCCGAACATCGAACTCCGAACATTCAGCGAAGAGCTGCGCCTGGGTCTGTGCCGTCTCTTCAGTGGTGGTGCGGATGCGATGGGTGATCTACCGGGTCGCGGTCGTAAACGGCGAGGAAGATGGAGAAGATGACGAAGCCGGCTACGCCGATGATCACGACGAGCATTGTAGGAGACAGTTCAAAGCCCGGCTCTTCATCCGGGCCGCTCACAACGATAGAGTCAAGCCGGGCTGAAAGGTCGGGACTCTTGTTCATAAACCCGATCGCTCTGACGATGCCTCGCACCGGAAAGTCAGGGTGGTCGTCTGTCACTTCCACGGAACTGACTACTTTACCTGATGCGCCGAGATTGACTCCGGTCACTCTGAGCCAGTTGGTTATGTCGGAGCTCATCGGAATGGATTTCTTCTCCCAGCGCCCCAGCTTGTCATTTGCGAAAGGCTCGACCGAATAGTACCAGGCAGTAGTCTTTCTTTCCTCGACCTGGATGACGATGTGCCAGGCGAGATCGCTGTCGTTGTTTTGATACCAGGTAATCTCGCTGATGTCACCGACCGCGATGTTATTCGTCAGATGTTGAGTGAAGACGAGCAGAGGTCCGGGGCAGCGATTGAATGCCGCGTAGCCCATATCGACATCGTTGTGAGAGATGTCCGGCTCGACCCCGCCCTGTCCGGCTGGCAGAGGCTGAAGATTCTTGCCGCAGTACGCTTGCCACCCCTTGTAAGGAAAACTCACATAGTCGATTCGATTGGCGAAATGCTGCTCGTAGAGAATCCTCGCGAAGGCCGAAGGCGAACACGCAGTAACCAATGCTGCCAGCAGCAGTGTCTTCAGCGCGCGTTGTGACAACAAAGGTTTCATCCAGACTTTCTCCAACGACTTCCGATTGAAACCATACAGAGCAGAGCCCGAATCGTCCAGTCGGCAGGCGACGAAACACGCTACCGTTGTCCAGATGGGCAGGATTCTCATGGGCCGCGTCATGAGGCGTGTTCCGGCCCGCAGTGCAATAAATCGCCGGACTTGTGCGTTCTCCAAAGGAATAGGGGAAGTACGGCGATGCTGGAACCGATTACTCAGAAATCATGGAGCGAAATCAAGGCCGCGCATCTTCTGAATCGCGCCGGATTTGGCGGGACGCCCGCCGAAGTGAAGTCGTTCTACGATCTCGGGCCGCAGAAGGCGGTCGACCAGCTTACAGATTATCGGCAGTCCCACGACGACTTCCCTGCGCCCACCTGGGTTGTGCCCGGTATTGAGAAGCGCCCGTTCCCGCGCGGAATGAAGATGCTGGAGGAGCCGGAACGCAGGAAGAAAAGACAGGAATATCAGCGTGAGCAGAGGAGCCATCTGCTCGAACTGCGCGCGTGGTGGCTATACCGGATGCGCTACACGAAGAGGCCGCTGCAGGAGAAGATGACGCTTTTCTGGCATGGTCACTTCGCGACGGGAATCAGGAAAGTCCGGTCGGCCTACGCCATGTACGTACAGAATGAAACGCTTCGGGCCTTGGCGTGCGGCAACTACAGAGACCTGGTGACAGCCGTTGCGAAGGATCCCGCCATGCTGATCTATCTCGACGGCGCCCAGAACAGGAGGCATGCCCCGAATGAGAACTTCGCGCGCGAGCTGATGGAGCTGTTCACTCTCGGCGAAGGCCATTACACGGAAGAAGACATAAAGGAGGCGGCGCGGGCCTTCACAGGCTGGTCGGTGGGGCGTCAGGAGTTCGAGTTCGAGAACAACTCGAGAGCGCACGACCGGGGTAACAAAAAATTCATGGGTCATCGCGGCGGTTTTGACGGCGACGATATCATTCGAATCATCCTCAGTGAGCGTCGCGCGAAGGAATTCATAGCGGGCAAGCTCTGGTCGTTCTTTGCCTATGACGATCCCGAGCCCGGGCTGGTAACAGCCCTGGGTGACGCACTGGACGAGAGCGGGCTGGAACTGAGACTTTTCATGAACAAGCTGTTTCTCAGCCGCGAGTTCTATTCGGCGAAGGCGGTACGCACGCAGGTGAAGAGCCCTGCACAATGGTTGATCGGGACACTTCGCTGTCTCGATGCCCGCATGCCGGATCCCCGCTTGACCCAGTACATGATGAAGATGCTCGGACAGGAACTGTTCGAGCCGCCCAACGTCAAAGGGTGGGACGGAGGCTATACGTGGATTACGACGGCCACACTCTTCCACCGCTATAACTTCGCAGGTGCGCTCGTGAAGGGCGGGTGGGCTGCGGGCGGGTGGAAGGATCCGGTGGTCGAGACGGACAAACTCCTTCCCGCCGGGATCCTGGGCGATGCGGTCGAGGCGTTGAAATCCCTGCAATGGCGGCTGTTCCAGCATGGGTTGAGGGAGAAGGACCGGGAGGCGCTGCGCAAGGTCGTGGAGGCAAGGCCTGTCGGCGGGAAGTGGTCCGACGATGATGTGAGCGACGCCATTCTGCTCATGATGAGTACACCTCAGTATCAACTGACATGATCGGGGCCTGCTGATGAAAGAATCGAAACTGCATACCAGGAGAGAGTTTCTGAGAACGGGACTGGTCGGCGGCGCGCTGACGGCGACTGCGCCGGGCTTTCTGCTCGCGACATTGCAGGATCTTCACGCCGCGACGAGGGACTCGGCCGTCCTGGGCGTGTCCGGAAAAGACGGTCGCATCCTCGTCGTGCTTCAGTTGGCTGGAGGAAACGATGGACTGAACACGGTCGTTCCCTGTGAAGACAGCCACTACTACAATGCGCGACACCGGATCGCTATTCCGAAGAAGGACTGTCTCGTGCTTAACGGCGAACTGGGACTGCATCCCGCACTGACGGGATTCAAGTCGCTTCATGACGACGGGGTGTTGAGTATTGTCCAGGGAGTGGGGTATCCGAATCCGAACAGATCGCACTTCCGCTCGATGGAGATCTGGCATACGGCATCCGATTCCGACAGGACCCTGGCACAAGGCTGGATCGGGCGGTACTTCGACAACCAGTGCAAGGGGGCGCCGGCGAGCGTGGGCATCTGCATCGGACAGGAGGCTCCGCAGGCCTTCGTCGCTGAGATACCGAAAGGGGTAACCTTTCAGGATCCGAAACGATATCGCTACGGGGCGGGAAGCAGGGGCGGGTTCGATCTGGACGAAGAGGACATCGAGATGCTCAGGGAGATGAACCGTCCGGATGAGGACCGTTTCGCGGGCAGTTCCATCGGGACTCTCGGCGGCTTCAAACAAAAGCAGGCCGGCGAATCCCCGGTGGATTTTCTTGAGAGAACCGCGCTCGACGCGCAGGTCAGTTCTGAACAGATCACCAAGTATGTCGGCAAGAGAAGGGGAGTGGAGTATCCGGGCACGAAGCTGGCGAAAGACCTGTCCATGGTCGGAGATCTCATCGCCGGCGGCATGCCGACGCGCATCTACTACGTTTCTCAGGGCGGATACGACACGCACACGAACCAGCAGGGAACGCAGCAACGCCTGCTGACCGAACTGGGCGATGCCCTGCAGGCGTTCATGCATGACCTCAAGAAACAGGGCAACCTTGATCGCGTGCTGCTTCTTTCCTTCAGCGAATTCGGGCGGCGCGTGGCCGAGAACGCGAGCGGCGGGACCGATCACGGAACCGCAGCGCCGGTCTTCATCGCGGGCGGACAGATTCGCCCAGGTGTTCACGGAGAGATGCCCGACCTCAAGCCGGGCAAACTCGACAAAGGGGACCTGAAATTCAACATCGACTTCCGCTCCGTCTACGCCTCGATCCTCGAGCAGTGGATGAGAGTGCCCAGTGTGCCGATACTCGGGAGGAAGTTTCAGCAGTTCGATCTTCTGGGGTGATGTCCGGCAGGGCTCGCCGTGGAAGCGTGGCTCCTACCAGATCACCTCAATGTTGTATTGGCTGAATATCTTATCGGCGGTGACCACCGGCAGGCCGTGTTTCTTCGCGGTTGCGATGATGAATCTATCGAAGGGATCTTTGTGAATCGGCGGCAGGTCGCATGCGGCACCGCATATCTCGGCGGTAAGAGGAATCTCCGATAAGTCGTGCAGAGACAGAACGCTCGCAATCCACTCAGTTGCGGGAAAAGGCAGTGATAGCACCCCTTTGCGCGCTTTGACGCCGATTTCGAATGCTGTAATCGATGAGAGATAGACAACACTCGCATCAGCAATGGCGGTTCGAGCGTTTTGTGTCAGTTTGCGGGAACCGGAGGTGAGCCAAAGCAGTGCACAGGTATCGAGGACTATCACCGATACTCCTCCGGCCATTCATCTTCAGTCGCGGGCTCGGTTGGGTCGTACTTGATCCTTACGTCTCGCACCATGGGATGTGTTTTCAGCCGGTCGGGACGTTGATGGGGCACCAAATCTGCGATCGGCTTTCCGTTGCGACATATGAGGTATACCTCGCCGGTCTGCTCTATCTCCGCCAACACGGCAGAGAGCTTTGTCTTCGCCTCATGTATGTTCAGTGTTTTCATGACTATATAAACTTAGTTTACTTAGTCTATTATGTCAAGGAGGCGAAAGAGCGCCAATAGTCCGATGCTCTCGGGCGAGAAGAAACTCACGCAAAGGCGCGAAGCCCAATCCTGAAAGTTGCTTTGCCTCGTCCCTTTGGGGGCAAAGCCCGGAATGCCGCTGACTTAAGACCACTTTCGGATGCGCCAGGCAAAGAAAGGCACAGCCCTGACGGGCTTAACTACGAACAATGGATGAAGTTCGCATTGTTTGTAGTCAATGCCGTAGGGCATGTCGTGGCCTTAAGTCAGTGCCATTTGGCAAAGCCCGCATTCCGCGGTCTCTGCCCTCGCCGCTCGTAATCCAGACCTTGGAAGTCTTTTTCACGGTTTTTCCAAACCTTGGAAGTTTTTCTTGCCGCCGGTTGTGCTAGATTGACTGGTTCCAGTGATGGGCAGATTCGCTTATGGAGATTGAACACATAGAAGTCGTCGGTGCGCGGGAGCACAATCTGAAGAACGTCACGGTGCGGATTCCGCGGAATTCGCTGACGGTGATCACGGGGCTGAGCGGTTCGGGGAAATCGTCGCTCGCATTCGACACGCTGTATGCGGAGGGGCAGCGGAAGTACGTCGAGAGCCTTTCGGCGTACGCGCGGCAGTTTCTTGAACAGATGCAGAAGCCGGACGTCGATCACATCGAAGGTTTGTCGCCGGCCATTTCGATCGAACAGCGGACGGCCGGAGCGAACCCGCGTTCGATCGTGGCGACCACGACGGAGATTCATGACTACCTCCGCCTGCTCTACGCCAGCATCGGGAAACAGTACTGCCACACGTGCGGGAAGCCGATCACTACGCAGACGGCGGATCAGATCGTCGACCACGTACTGAAGCTCGAGGAACTCAGCCGCATCATGATTCTCGCGCCGCTTGTCCAGGGGCGCAAGGGTCAGCACGAGGACGTCTTCCAGCGGGTCCGGAAGGAGGGCTTCGTCCGCGTCCGTGTAAACGGAGAGATCGTCGAGATCGATGATGTCCCGAAGCTGGATAAGAAGCGGAAGCACTCGATCGACGTGGTGGTCGACCGCCTGGTCGTTTCGGACTCGATTCGCGGACGCCTGACGGATTCGGTGGAGATGGCGTTGAGGGTAGGGGACGGTGTGCTGCTTCTTCTCCACGAAACGAAGCAGAAGAAATGGACCCAAACGCTGCACTCCGAGAAGAATGCATGCGCGGACTGCGGCATCAGTTTCGACTCGCTGACTCCGCGGTACTTCTCGTTCAACAGTCCGTACGGCGCGTGCCCGACGTGTCACGGACTCGGGACGATGCTGATTTTCGACGAAGACCTCGTCGTTCCGGATCCAACGCTATCGATTGACGACGGCGCCCTGCGGGCGTGGCGCGGAGGCGGAAGGCGCACGAACATCTACTACAAGGGCCTGCTCCGCGCTGTGACCAGGCATTACGGCATGGACATGGAGACGCCGTACAACGAGTTTCCGGCGTCGTTTCAGAAAGTGCTTTTGTACGGGTCGGGCGATGAGGATGTGGAGTTCGGTTTCTGGCGAGGCGGAGCGTACCGGAAGTACTCGAAACCTTTTGAGGGAGTCATACCGAACCTTCAGAGAAGACTCGAAGAGACCAAGAGCGATTACATGCGGCAGAAGTTCCGCGGGTTCATGAGCCGCGCGAAATGCAAAGACTGCAAAGGCGCGCGTCTGCGTCCGGAATCCCTGGCCTGCATGGTCGGGAAGCGTTCGATCAAGGAGCTGACCGAGATGTCGGTCAAAGACGCGGCGGTCTTCTTCAACAAGCTGAAGCTCTCCAGCCAGGAAGAGACGATAGCCCGGGAGGTGCTGAAGGAAGTCCGCGAGAGATTGCGTTTCCTTGCCGATGTCGGACTCGAGTATCTCACGCTGGACCGCGAAAGCGGAACGCTTTCAGGCGGCGAGGCCCAGCGCATACGTCTTGCAACGCAGATCGGCGCGGGACTGGTGGGCGTGCTCTACGTGCTCGACGAGCCAAGCATCGGCCTGCATCAACGAGACAACCAGCGGCTGATCGCCACGCTGCGGGGCCTGCGTGATCTTGGGAATACCGTGGTCGTCGTGGAGCATGACGAACAGACGATTGAGTCGGCCGACTACGTCATCGATCTGGGCCCCGGCGCCGGCGTACACGGCGGAGAAGTCGTCGCCGCGGGAACGGTCGAACAACTGCTTGCGAGTCCGAAATCAATCACCGCGCGTTACATGCGCGGTGAAGTGGAAATACCCATACCGCGCGAACGGTTGAAGCCGAAGAACGGGCATCTTGAAATCGTCGGTGCGCGGGAGAACAATCTGCAGAACGTGACAGCGAAGATTCCCGTCGGTCTGTTCACGTGCGTGACGGGCGTTTCGGGAAGCGGGAAAAGCACGCTCGTGGACGACATCCTCCGGCGCGCCCTCTTTCGGAAGATCTACGGATCGAAGGACCGCCCCGGGAAACACCGGCGGATCAACGGCGCCGACAAATTCGACAAGGTCATTGTCATCGACCAGTCGCCGATCGGCCGCACCCCTCGAAGCAATCCGGCGACCTACACGGGAGCATTCACTCTCATTCGCGATCTTTTCGCTCAACTGCCCGCGTCGAAGGTCAGGGGTTACGGTCCGGGACGCTACAGTTTCAACGTCAAAGGCGGAAGGTGTGAACGCTGCAAGGGCGACGGGATTCTAAAGATCGAGATGCACTTTCTTCCCGACGTATACGTGACCTGCGAGGAATGCCGCGGACTGCGGTACAACCGTGAGACTCTCGATATCCGCTACAACGGGAAGAACATCTCCGAGATACTGTATATGACGATCGAGGAGTCGCTGGATTTCTTCAAATCCGTTCCCGGAATCGCGCGGAAGCTCAAGACCTTGTCCGAGGTCGGTCTCGGCTATCTTGAGCTTGGACAGCCGGCAACGACGCTTTCGGGCGGCGAGGCCCAGCGGGTGAAACTTTCGTCCGAGCTGAGCAAGCGAAGCACCGGCAGGACGTTGTACATTCTCGACGAGCCGACGACGGGCCTGCATTTCGCGGATATTCACAGACTGCTGCGGGTGCTGGAGAGGCTGCGCGACACCGGGAATACGATTCTTGTGATCGAACATAATCTCGATGTGATCAAAACGGCGGACTACATCATTGATTTAGGACCTGAAGGAGGGGATTCTGGTGGCCGGATTGTCGCCAGCGGCACGCCTGAGTCGATCGCCGCCTGCAAGGAGTCCTATACCGGGAAGTATCTTAAACAGGTTTTGGGGAAGCAAAGGAGTTGAGACCGGACCAGATATGAGGCGTGACTTGTCAGCGTGGATACTTCGATGGCTGCTCATATGTGCGTTCCTTGCGCCCGTGACGGGCATGGCGAGAAAATCGCGGGAGGATCTTCGCGTCGAAGAAATGAAGGCTGGTCGGGCAGCGCTCAAGGACGGCCTCTACGACCTTGCCCGGAAGTACTTCAAGAAAGCTCTCAAAAGAAGCTCACGCGACGCTGACAAGGCGGAAGCCGTTCTGTATGAGGTTGAGGCCATGTGTGGGGAGAAGCAGTTCGCCGAGGCTCTGAAGCTTCTCGAGAAGCGTCAGGAGTGGGCCGACGAGGGCGGGCTGGGCGCGGGTTTTCAGTACTGGAAAGCACGGGCCCATTTTTCCGCCGGCATGCCGGCCGTCGCCGCCACCGTGCTGGATTCCATTACCGTGGCTCCCGGCGACCCCTATTCCGCCAGGATTCTGAGACTGCGCATCAAATGCTATTTGCTGGCTGGCGAGAAGGAGCAGGCGATCCAGACCTGTCGCGCGTTCCACAAATCCTATTCCGCGGAACCCGAGGCCGCCGCTAATCTGCTCGACTGGGCGGGACTCCTTATTGATCGCGAGCGAAAGGCTGAGGCCGCCGCTATCCTCAAGGAACTGGTTTCCGGTTATCCTGACAGTTCTGAAGCCCGCACCGGCGGCCTCTGGCTTGGGCGCATCCTGATCGCGGAGAAGGACTGGACGGCAGCGACCAACATTCTTGTGCGCGTGGTGACGGATGAGGAAGCTCCCCTGAATCTGCGCGCCGAGGCGAGTTACACACTTGCCCGCGCCTACGAAGTCAATACGAACTGGTCCGACGCCGTTGCAGCGGTGAAAGCGGGCATGAAGCTGGCCAGAGATCCGCGTCTGCGCAACAGGGGCGAGCTGTTTCTGGCGCGGCTCGGGCTCAGGACGGGAATGACCGAGGAGACGATCCCTCAACTGCGGAAAAGCATTCGGGATCTTCAGGACGACCCTCTTGCCGCGCAGACGCAGATAGAGCTCGCGGAGACCTTGCTTGATCTCAATCGATTCGAAGAATCCCTGCGCGAATTTCAGAACTACCTCGACGCCTTCGACGAGGTGTCCGGAAAACGTCGTGCCTTGATGGGGAAGGGCTGGGCTCTTTTCGAGCTGGCTCGCTACGCGGAATCCGCGGCGGCTTTTGAGAAGGCGTATACGGTTCTGTTCGATCCGGTGGACAAGGCCCAGGCTCTGTTCAAGATGGCTGATGCGGAGTTTGCAAACGGGCAGTACAGCCTTGCCCGGGCGACTTACTTGAAAGTGGAAGAAGAGTTCCCCGATACTTCTCTCGCGCCTCAAGCACGGTTCCAGGCGGCTGAGTGTTCTGCGCGGCTTGACGATTTTCTGACTGCCGAGGAAGTCTACAAATCTCTCCGGGAGTTCTATCCGGGTTCGCCCTTCGCCGAACAGGCGCTCCTGCAGGTGGCCCTTCTGAAAGAGAAACAAGGCCTTTGGCAGGAAGCGTTGGCGGCGTATGAGACAGCCATGGCAGAGTATCCGGACGGCCTGCTGTACGTCAGGGCCCTTCACGGCCGCGGGCTGGCGCGCTATCGCGTGGGCATGTTCAGCGAGGCGCTTGAGGATTTCGAACGCATCGTTATGGAGTATACGTCCAGCGAGTTCGCGGAGCAGGCTTTCTACATGAGGGGATGGTGCCTGTACCTTCTTGGAAAGGATCAGGAAGCCCTGAAGCTGTGTGAGGACTTCATCCAGCTCTATCCCGGGTCCGCATGGGCCGCGGACGTGCTGTTCTGGCTTGCCGAGTACTACTACAACATCGGCAACTACAGCGAAGCTGAGAAGCGTTTCGCGGCGGTCGGATCTGCTTTCCCCGGCGTGGCACTGGCCGATGACGCGTTCTTCTGGGCCGGTCGTTCCGCGGCGCGTCAGCAGGAGTACCTCCGGGCCATCAGGCACTACAACAAGCTGACCGAAGGCTATCCGCAAAGCCCCATTTATGCCGAAGCGCGTTTCGCGCAGGGCGACGCGCTCAGCGAACTCGGTGAATTCGCGAGCGCGATTCTGGCCTTCGAGGAAATTATCAAAAGCTCCCCGGACTCCGTGCTGGTCGACAGCGCCTGGGGCCGCAAAGGCGACTGCCAATTCACCCTGGGAAGTGATGATCCCGAACGCTACAAGGAGGCGATTGCTTCGTACCGGGCGGTCATATCGAGCGTCGACGCTTCGCCGGCGTTGAAACTTCAGGCCGAGTTCAAGGTGGGGCGCTGCCAGGAGAAGACCATGGAACCCCAGAAAGCATTCGAGCACTACATGAACGTTGTGTACCAGTTTCTGGCGGCAGAGGACCAGTTTGGCGCCGAAGAGCGGCTGTGGTTCACCAGGGCGGCTTTCAGGGCCGGGGCCATTAAGGAAGCGGAGGGGGAGTGGGGAGCTGCAGCGAGGATTTACGGACGTATCAGGGACGCTCGTATGCCGGCGTCTGACGAGGCGGAGAAGCGCATCCAGCGAATCCGGGAAGAGCATTGGATGTCGTTTTAGACGGCGGGATGATTCCTGCCGGCAGATTTGAGTGAAGTCTGAGTCCCGTGTTCAGGCTCTTTGAGTGGAGGACAGAAAGATGTTTGAGTATTTTGATAAGGGCGGTCCGATGATGTGGCTCATTGTCGTCGCCAGCGTGTTTGCCATCGGCATATTCTTTGAGCGTCTGTTTCACCTGCACCGGGCGCAGATCAAGACGTCGGACTTCATGGAGGGGATCTATACCATTCTCAACAGGCGCAACGTCGCTGAGGCCGTCGGGATGTGCCAGGAAACGCCGGGGCCGGTCGCCCGGATTATCTCGGCCGGCATTCTTCACCACGATGAATCGCAGGAACGGATCGAGCAGGCCATGGAGCAGGCCGGTTTAGAGGAAATTCCCCGGCTTGAGCGGAACATCGGACTGCTCGCTACGATCGCCCAAGTGGCCCCGCTCATGGGTTTGCTGGGAACCGTACTGGGCATGATCAAGGCTCTCATGATGATTGAGCAGAAGGCTCCGCTCGTGCATGCGGGCGATCTCGCCGGAGCGATGTGGCAGGCTCTGCTTTCAACGGCGGCAGGTCTTTTTGTCGCGATTACCGTATACGCCGCCTACAATTTTCTGATCGGACGTATTGAGGGCATCATTCTGGACATGGAGAGATGTTCGGCTCAAATGCTGTCCTTCCTTACGGCGCGGCAGAGCTCTTTCAGGACCGGCACGAAATGAGTACGCCCGACAAACCCGTTTATCAAAGACTGACGCATCTGCGCCGCAAGTACCGCCCGCACCTGAAGCGCGCTCGCGGGCCGATCGATGCCGTGCCGCTCGTGGACGTTGCATTGATCATTCTCCTGTTCGTGATGATGAATTCCGCCTTCGTTCTTCAACCTTCCATTCCCCTGCGCCTGCCGGAAACGTCGTTCCGCACGGGAACCCGTTACGATGCGACCGTGATTACAATCTCACACTCGGACCAGGTTTTTCTGAATGACGAAAGGACGACGCTGCAGGAGCTGGGACCCGCGCTGGAAGCGCTGCTCCGAGACGACGAAAGCACAAGTGTATTGATCGAAGCCGACGAGCGCGTGCGGCACAGTACACTAGTCCAGGTCTACAGCCTCGCGCAGGCCGCGGGAGTCAAAGAAGTGGGGCTGGCAACCAGGATCGCAGACTCACAGGGAGAAGCCCGGTGAACGAACCGAAGAGAAGGAGCCGTTTGTCGGCGGCATGGATTGTCGCGGGGGTGATCACGGTCGCATGGCATGCTTTCTGGTTTATGTGGCTGTCGCCGGAACCGGTTGCCGCATCTGTGGAGCCCGTTCAGGTTCCGGATTTCAGGTACCTTCCCGCTGGGTCCTTTGCCCCTTCGGGGGAGGGCCGCGTTGCCGAGTTGCGCGGAATGTGGTCGGCGGACCTCTTCTCGCTGCCCTCACTGGTAGGATTCAGCCGGCCTCTGCTGATCATCCGGATCGGCGCGAGGCCGCCTCTTGAGTCGCCCGTGGATGCCAAGGTTCTCCTTCCGCGGGAGGAGAAAAGGACGGCCGATGTCGGGGCTATCGAGGAGTTGGACCTGCTGGCGGGAGTGTCCGACCAGCTCACTTCTCTGGATTCCGATCTCAACTACTTTGACGGGTTCAACGCCGAATCTCCCACGGGAAGCTTCCTGCGTGTGGAATGCATAGCCGGCCTCAGTCCAGACGAGCTGGCTGCGGTCGAGCTGCCCACGCCAGCCATTTTCACGAATCAAATCCCCCTCGATTTTATCGCGGTGGTGGAGTTTGACGATACAGGAGCAGTCAGGCACGCGCTTCTGGAGCGGGGTTCTGATGATGGACGGCTGAATGGTCTCATGCTCAGATCCATCTACCAGTGGCGGATGCCGCCGTCTGAAGTGGAGCGTCGCGGCACGGTGCGCATTTCCTATGTGCCGGGGGAAGCTCAGAACGGAGGATTTGCATCTGTGCCGTGAGGCCGGGTGACGGGTGATGCAGGTAACATATGCAAATGCTTTTGTGGTCCCGCTTTTTTTCAATCTTGTCGGGATTTTCGCGTGCTGGCTATATTACGCCATTCGCGCCAGACCTCCGCGTGAGGGCATCCGGGCGAAAATCTATCGCTGTGAGAAATGTGAACACGTCTATCTCGACAAGCGGGACGCGGCTCTGGCGAACTGTCCGCGCTGCGGCACTCTTAATGAAGCTATCAAACGGTGACACATGAAGAAACTGACGAAATCATCGATTCGAGTGGTCCAATGGTCGCCGCAAAAATCGTCCGCGGTCGTGGAGTCTTTTCTCAAGCGTCCGCCGATTGACGCCAAAGCTGAGGCCGTCGCACGCAAGGTGCTGGAAGATATCGGAAAGCGGGGCGATGCCGCGGTGGCGGAGTATGCGGCGAAATTCGACGGGTCTCGATTGAAGCCGTCTGGATTTGCGGTCACGGAAAAAGAATTTGAGGCTGCGGACAGAGAGGTCAGCCCCGTTTTCAAGAAGGCAGCCGCTGACGCTCATCGGCGTGTCGAACGCTTTGCCAGGGCGGGCATCCGCAAGAACTGGCAGATTCCGACTCCGAAAGGCGGGCGTCTGGGTGAACAGTTTGTTCCTTATGACATCATCGGCACGTATATACCCGGCGGCGAAGCCCCCCTGGCGTCCACAGCTCTGATGACCATCACACTGGCGAAAGTGGCAGGAGTCCCCGAAATCGTTGCCTGTACGCCTGCGGATAAGGATGGCCGGGTCGATCCTCATCTGCTGCACGCCGTGAAACTGGCCGGTGCGACCAAAGTGTTCAAAGTCGGCGGCATTCAGGCCGTCGGCGCCATGGCCTGCGGAACAAAGACCATTCCGCGGGTCCAGAAGATTGCCGGACCGGGCGGACCCTACGTGACCGCGGCAAAGCGGTTGGTCTACGGAATCGTCAGTCTCGACATGGTTGCCGGTCCGAGCGAGATCGCCGTGCTGGCGGATACGTCCATTCCCCCCGCATACATCGCCGCGGATCTGCTGTCGCAGGCAGAGCATGGCACAGGGCACGAGAAGGCGCTGCTGGTTACGGATTCCATGAAGACAGCCGAAGCGGTGCGCGAAGAGCTGGTCAAACAGGCGCGGACGCTGACGCGCAGGGAGGCGATCGCGAAGGTCCTGACGAAAGGGACGTTGCTCGTCGTTACGGCAAATCTTGAAGACGGCATGGAGCTCTGCAACCGCTTCGCGCCGGAGCACTTTGAACTTCAAGTTAAGAATCCGGAGAAATGGGTCGCCAGGGTCAGGGCCGCCGGCGCGGTATTCCTTGGTAAGTGGACGCCGGAACCCGCCGGTGATTTCGTGGCGGGTCCGAGTCATGTTCTGCCGACCGGTGGTACAGCCGCCCTGTTTTCGGGCCTGACAGTGGATGATTTCCAGCGGCGGACCAGTGTCATCTCGCTGACAAAAGCGGATCTTGAAGACATGCTGCCCTCGATCACGGCTTTTGCCGACGTGGAAACACTGCCCGCTCACAGGCGCTCGGCCACGATACGATTTGAGGACGCATGAGCCGCCTGGTGCGAAAATCCATTGGTGAGTTGAAGGCCTATGTGCCGGGCGAGCAGCCGTCTGATCCGGGCATCATCAAACTCAACACTAACGAGAATCCTTATCCTCCATCACCCAACGTGCTGGAGATCCTGCGGAAGTTCTCTTCCGGCAAGTTGAGGCTCTATCCGGATCCGGTGTGCACGGAACTGCGGGAGTCGATTGCGGCTTATCACGACTGCGATCCTGAACAGATCATAGTAGGAAACGGATCGGACGAAATCCTCGCGCTGTGCATCCGGGCTTTCGTGGAGAGAGATTCGGCGGTCTCCTATTTCGACCCTTCGTATTCGCTGTATCCCGTCCTGTCCGCGATAGAGGGCGTCCGGCAGATCCCCGTATCCCTGGGCGCGGAGTTCGAGTGGGTGGACCCGCCGAAGGGCGACAGTTCACTCTTCTTCCTGACGCAGCCGAACGCGCCGACGAGTCTTATCTACCCGAAGTCGAAGGTCAGCCGGTTTGCCGCCGCTTATCCGGGCGTCGTTGTCATAGATGAAGCGTATGTGGACTTTGCCGATCGGAACTGCGCTGACCTGGCCCTCTCGATGGACAACGTGATCGTGGCCCGGTCTTTCTCAAAATCCTTCTCTCTCGCGTCGATACGCGCGGGATATGCCGTCGGCCCGCTTCCGCTTATTGAGGCGATGTACAAGATCAAAGACTCATACAACGTTAACCTGATCACGCAGGCCGCTGCAAAGGCGGCGATCGAAGATGCGGATTATATGCGCGGGAACGTGAAGAAGATCAGGCAGACGCGTGAACGCTCAGCGGCAGCGCTCACGGAAATGGGGTTCACCGTTCTTCCCTCTCAGACCAATTTCCTCTGGGTCAGGCCCGCGCGGGGCGAGGCGAAGATTCTTTTTGAACAGTTGAAGGATAAGCGTATTCTGGTGCGGTATTTCGATGCAGAGCGAACGCGGGATTATCTCCGCATTACCGTCGGCACGGATGAAGAGATGGACGCGCTCCTCGCTGCACTCGGAGCGATGATGGTTAATGGTTAATGGAGTTTCGTATGGCTGCCCGCAAAGCACAGATCAAGAGAAAGACCAAAGAGACGGATATCAGCCTGACTTTGACTGTCGACGGCTCGGGCAGGTCGAAGGTCGACACGGGTGTGCCGTTTCTCGATCACATGCTCGACCTTCTTGCCAAGCACTCCCTGATGGACTTGACGATCAAGGCGAGGGGCGATTTGCAGGTTGATTATCATCACACGGTTGAAGATAT